>NZ_JAPFQV010000008.1:0-140845 GCF_033804685.1 Micromonospora sp. RTP1Z1 | reverse complement strand
CCATGCTGGGATGGCAGGCACAGAACCTCCCGTGATCACGAGGCGTAAGCACCTTCATGATCACCGGTTCTGTGCCTGCACCCGTTCAGACGCGCCGGGCAACCTCACCATTCCGCGCGACCTCTAAGTACGTCGTGCCGGCCTGGTACGCCGTGCCGGCCTCGGGCGTCGTGCCGGCGTGGCCCGCGCGGGCGTCGGCCGGTCACGCGAGGACCGCCCCGACCGGCTCCAGCGGGATCCGCGCGTACACCCGGAAGCCGCCGCCCGGCCGCGGACCGGTCCGCAGGATCCCACCGTAGAGGGCGACCCGTTCGCGCATGCCGACCAGCCCGTGCCCGATCCGGTCGGGTGTCGGACCCGGGCCGCGGCCGGTGTCGGTGACCTCCACCGCCAGCGACCCGGCGGTGAAGGTGAGCCGGACCAGCGCGGTCGCCGCGCCGGCGTGCTTGAGCGCGTTGGTCAGCGCCTCCTGCACGATCCGGTAGACGGTCAGCGCCACTCCCTCCTCCATCGGGCCGGGTGTGCCGTCCACCCGCACGGTCACCGGCAGGCCCGCCTCCCGCACCTGCTCGACCAGCGTCTCGATGCCGGTCAGGCCGGGCTGGGGGCGAGTTCGGCGGCCGGTTCGGCGTCGGTGCGCAGCACGTCCAGCAGCCGGCGCATCTCCCGCAGCGTGGCCCGGCTGGTCTCCTCGATGGTGGCGATCGCCCCGTCCGCCGCGTCCGGGTCCCGGCGCAGCACCCGCCGGGCGCCGGTGGCCAGCACCCCCATCACGCTGACGTGGTGGGCGACCACGTCGTGCAGCTCGCGGGCGATCCGGCGACGCTCGTCGGCGACCGCCTGCTCAGTGAGGGAGCGCTGGTTCGCCTCGGCGACCCGGGCCCGCTCGCGCAGCGCCTGCGTCGACTGCCGCCGGGCGTGCACCGCCCGCCCCACCGCGTACGCCACCGAGGCGGTGAGCAAATTGTTGAGCAGCAGGTAGGCCGGACCCATGTCGAGCATGCCGTCCAGCGGCGCGATCGCGTTGGCCAGCGCCACCGGCGCCCAGAGCAGCAGCGCGGCCAGCGTGGCCGGGCGTAGCGGCCGGTGCGCCGCCATCGTGTACGTGAGCACGACGAAGGTCACGCCCTGCGTGGTCGGGGCGTGCCCGAGCAGGACCGGCACCCCCAGGGTGGCCACCGCCGCGCCGACCGCCGGCCAGGGCGCGACCCGGCGCACCGCCACAGGCGCGGCGCAGAGCGCACTCCAGGCCAGCGCGGCCGACAGTTGCCCCGGGCGCAGCTCCCGCGGGGTGAGCAGGAGGAACACCGCCTCCACCAGCACCAGGGCGAACGCGAAGCATCCGTCGATGGCCAGCGGTCGGTGGCGTGCCCACGCCCTCAGGCGATCCGTCACACCGGAGCGCCAGTCGCCACACAGCGCGACCCCTCGTCGGCGATGCCGAACCCGCCCTCCTCTCTGGAGAGGAGACTCACTCGTCCGCGCCCGGGGTGACCGGCCCGGAGCGGGCGTCGCGCCGCGGATCCGTGGTGGCGGTCGTCGGGAACGGCGGCGGGGTGCCGCCGAAGCTCGGGCAGTGCGCCTGGTGGCTGCACCAGTCGCAGAGCCGGCTGGGTCGGGGCCGGAAATCCTGCCGCGCGGTGGCCTGCTCGATGGCCTGCCAGAGCGCCACCACCGTGCGCTCGAAGCGCAGCAGCTCCTCGGCGTCCGGGGTGTAGTCGCAGATCTCGGCGTCCTTGAGATAGAGCAGCCGCAGCACCCGCGGCACCACGCCCCGGGTGCGCCACAGCACCAGGGCGTAGAACTTGAGCTGGAACAGCGCCCGCGCCTCGAACGCCTCCCGCGGCGCGCCGCCGGTCTTGTAGTCGACCACCCGCAGCGCCCCGTCCGGCGCGACGTCGAGCCGGTCCAGGTAGCCCCGGATCAGCAGCTCGTCGTCGACCACCGCGGAGATCAACGCCTCCCGCTCGGCCGGCTCCAACCGGCGCGGATCCTCCACCGCGAAGTAGCCCTCCAGCAGCCCGGCGGCCGAGCGGAGGAAGTCGGCGACCCCGGCGGCGTCACCCTCGGCGAACAGACCCGCCAGCTCCGGCTCCTCGGTGAGCAGCCGGTCCCACTGCGGGGCCACCAGGTCTCCCGCGGACTCCGGCGTGCGGGCCGCCGCCGGCAGGTCGAACAGTCGCTCCAGCACGGCGTGCACCAGCGTGCCCCGGGCCTGCTCCACGGTGGGACGCTCGGGCAGCCGGTCGATGCTGCGGAACCGGTACAGCAGGGGGCAGGTCTTGAAGTCCGCCGCCCGCGACGGCGACAGGGACGCCCGCACCGTAAGTGGCACCACAGCCGTGGCGAGGGTGTCCTGCCCGTCGATCACCGGTTCCGCCGTCATGTCCGGAAGGTTAGGGCACCGGTGTGACAGGGCGCGCCGTGGCCGCACCGGTACATGATCCTCGCCGCGTAGCATCGGTGCGGTGCAGCAGCCGTCCCGACCACCACGCCGGCGCGGGCGCCGTCCCGGCCTGACCGTGGGCCGGGTGTTCGGTGTGCCGCTGCACCTGGACGCCTCGATGCTCCTGCTCACCCTGGTGGTGACCGTCGCGTACGCGGTGCTCGCCCGCCGCCAGCTCGACCTGGGCCCGGTGGCCGGCTACCTTGTCGGCGTCGGCTTCGTCGTCTCCCTGCTCGGCTCCGTGCTGCTGCACGAGCTGGGACACGCGCTGACCGCCCGCCGGTACGGCATCGGTGTGCGCGGGATCACCCTGGAACTGCTCGGCGGGTACACCGAGATGGACCGGGACGCGCCCACCCCCCGGGTCGACCTGCTGGTCTCGCTCGCCGGCCCGGCGGTCTCCGCGCTGCTCGGCGCCGCCGCCGTCGCGGTCACCCTGGCCCTGCCCGACGGCACCCTGGCCGACCAGCTCGCCTTTCAGCTCGCGGCGAGCAACGTCGTGGTGGCGATCTTCAACAGTCTGCCCGGGCTGCCGCTCGACGGCGGCCGCGCGTTACGCGCGGCCGTCTGGGCGCTCACCGGGGACCGACACCGGGGCACCGAGGTGGCCGGCTGGGTGGGCCGCATGGTCGCCCTCGGCACCCTGGCCCTGGTCGTCCTGCTCACCCTGCGCCGGGCGCTGCCGCCGGTGCTGCTGCCGCTGATGCTGCTGGTGGCGTTCACCCTGTGGCGGGGCGCCGGCCAGTCGATCCGGCTGGCCCGGATCAGCCGCCGTCTCCCGCTGATCGACCTGGCCCGGCTGGCCCGGCCGGTGCTGCCGGTGCCCAGCGGCACTCCGCTGGCGGAGGCCGAGCGCCGCCGCGCGGAGGGCCCCGCCCCCGACGCCGCGCTCACCATCGTCGACTCCGCCGGCCGGCCGGTCGCCCTGGTCGACCCGGCCCGTGCCGACGCCGTACCCCCGGAACGCCGGCCGTGGCTCGCGGTGGACGCGGTGTCCCGCGGCCTGGACACGGTCCCGACGCTGCCGGCCGGCGCGGACGGGGAACGGGTGATGCAGACCGTGCAGACCCACCCGGGCGCACAGTACGTCGTGACGGCAGGCGAAGATGTCGTCGGCGTTCTGCACATCGCGGATCTGGCGCAGCTCCTGGAACCCAAACGGAAGATGAACACGTGACCGCACAGCCCTCCACCGTCCCGGCCGACCCCGCCGTCCCGGCGCTGCCCCCCGTGTACCGGGGGCCGTTCCGCCCCGGCGACCGGGTGCAGCTGACCGACCCGAAGGGGCGGATGCACACCGTGACGCTGGAGCCCGGCAAGGAGTTCCACACCCACCGCGGCATCCTCAGCCACGACACGCTGATCGGCCTGCCCGACGGCAGCGTGGTGACCACCAGCGGGGGCGGCACCGCCTTCCTGGCCCTGCGCCCGCTGCTGTCGGACTACGTGCTCTCCATGCCGCGCGGCGCCCAGGTGATCTATCCGAAGGACTCGGCGCAGATCGTCGCGATGGGCGACATCTTCCCCGGCGCGAAGGTCCTCGAGGCCGGCGCCGGCTCCGGTGCGCTCTCCTGCTCGCTGCTGCGCGCCGTCGGCACCGAGGGTGAGCTGCACTCCTTCGAGCTGCGCGAGGACTTCGCCCAGATCGCCAAGCGCAACGTCGAGGCATTCTTCAACGCCCCGCACCCCGCCTGGCACCTGCACGTCGGTGACGTCGCCCGGTGCCAGGAGACCGGCTTCGACCGGATCATCCTGGACATGCTCACCCCGTGGGAGACCCTCGACATGGTCGAGCGGGCGCTGGTGCCCGGCGGCGTCTTCATCGGCTACGTGGCCACCACCCCGCAGCTGTCCGAGCTGGTCGAGGCGCTGCGCGAGCGCGGCGGCTGGACCGAGCCGCGCGCCTGGGAGTCGCTGGTCCGCGACTGGCACGCCGAGGGGCTCGCCGTCCGCCCGGACCACCGGATGATCGCGCACACCGCGTTCCTGGTCTCCGCGCGCAAGCTCGCCCCCGGGGTGACCGCGCCGCCGCGCCGCCGCAAGCCGAGCAAGGGCACTGAGGCGTACGTCCAGCGCCGGCAGGTGCTGCGCGAGGCCGAGGCGGCCCGGCAGGCGGCGGCCGCCCAGGTCAACGGGGTCGAGGCGGCCGTACCGGCGGAGGAGCTGGACCAGCCGTGACGCCGGTGGCTGGGCGACCCGGCATGAGGCAGGCGATCATGTGTCCCGGCGCGGACCGGCGCCGGGACGACACCGAACGGGCGGAGGCGGTGGCATGAGCAGCCCGGGCTTCGGCAACGGTGACCTGCCCGCGGTCTTCCCGGACTGGTCGCCGTACACCGACCTCGAATCGGCGACGCGGGCCTACCTGCGCGACCCGGACGTGGCCCTGGAGGCGCTCGGCGGGGTGCTGCGCGGCGGCTCCGTGCTCGGCTTCACCCTGGAACGCTTCGTGAACGAGGTCAACGGGGTGTGGCAGGAGGTCGTCGTCTGCGACGGCAGCCGACTCGTGCTCTGGCACGGCGAGGACGTCCCGCCGGGGGAGGGACCGCCCGGTTCGATGACCTCGTCGCTGCGGGTGGTGCCGGTCTCCACCGTGACCGAGGTCGGCTGCCGGCGGCGGCTGACCCGGGCCGACACCGGCGAGATCCGGGTCGACAGCATCGACGTCTACGTGCTGCTGACCTCGCTGGACGAGGCGCCGCCCGGGGACGAGATGGTCGGCGGGCCGCGGCACGACGCACTGCGCTTCGGCAAGACCCTCGACGACGGCGGCGCGGGGCAGATCGCCCGACTGGAGGAGTTCGCCCGGCTGGTCGCCTCGGTGGTCGGCCGCCCGATGCTCTGAGCCGGCAGCAGCGCACACGGCTACCGGCTCGCTCGCCTGCCGGCCCACGGGGGACCGGCAGACGGGCGGCTCAGTCCTCCTCGGCGTCCGGGCCGGCCACCTCGACGCCGTCGCTGCCGCGCACCACGTGGATGCAGTCGCCCGGGCACTCCTTCGCCGAGTCGATCACCTCGAGGCGCAGGTGTTCCGGCACGTCCACCCGGCTGCCCGGGGCCAGCCGCAGCTCACCGTCGGCGCCCTTGACGTACGCCAGGCCGTCGACGTCGAACTCGAAGACCTCCGGCGCGTACTGCACGCAGAGCCCGTCACCCGTGCAGAGGTCCTGGTCCACCCAGACCTGAAGCTGGTCCGTCGCGACCTGCGTCATCGTGCACCCCCCATGTTCTCCCGACCCACGCCCCGACGGTACCCGAACGCCCGTACCCGCCCGCCGACCAGCCCTTGGCGATCAAGCTTCGGTGACGAGCGCGTTGCGCGGGACCGAATCGGGCTCATAGCGGCTAGTGTTAGGTCAGAACGTTCAAGCCCCCGGGGAGGTGGGACGTGGCACGCAGCGACGACGCGGACTCGCGCGCCGCACGGTGGGAGAAGGAGGCCCACGATCTCTCCACGCAGGTCGCGTTCCTTCAAGAGGAACTCGCTCTGGTGCGGCGCAAGTTGACCGAGAGCCCCCGACACGTCCGGCAGCTCGAAGAGCGGCTGGCGGCCACCCAGGCGCAGTTGGCGCGGCTGACCGAGAACAACGAGCGGCTCGTGAGCACCCTCAAGGAGGCTCGCGCGCAGATCGTGACGCTCAAGGAGGAGATCGACCGCCTCGCGCAGCCACCCAGTGGCTACGGCGTCTTCCTGGCGAGGCACGACGACGGCACGGTGGATGTCTTCACCGGCGGGCGCAAGCTCCGGGTCGCCGTCTCGCCCTCGCTGGAGGTCGACGAGCTCCAGCGCGGCCAGGAGGTCCTGCTCAACGACGCGCTCAACATCGTCGACGCGTTCGGCTACGAGCGGGTCGGCGAGGTCGTGATGCTCAAGGAGATCCTCGCGGGTCCCGACGGCGCCCCGGGCGACCGGGCGCTGGTGGTCTCGCACTCCGACGAGGAGCGGATCGTGCACCTCGCCGAGACCCTGATCGGCTCGCCGATCCGGGCCGGCGACTCGCTCATGATCGAGCCCCGCTCGGCGTACGCGTACGAGCGGATCCCGAAGAGCGAGGTCGAGGAGCTGGTTCTGGAGGAGGTCCCCGACGTCGACTACACCGACATCGGTGGCCTGCAGTCGCAGATCGAGCAGATCCGCGACGCGGTGGAGCTGCCCTTCCTGCACGCCGACCTGTTCCGTGAGCATCAGCTCCGCCCGCCGAAGGGCATCCTCCTCTACGGCCCGCCCGGCTGCGGCAAGACGCTGATCGCCAAGGCGGTGGCGAACTCGCTGGCCAAGAAGATCGCCGAGCGCGAGGGCAAGGACAGGCACACCAGCTTCTTCCTCAACATCAAGGGTCCCGAGCTGCTCAACAAGTACGTCGGCGAGACCGAGCGGCACATCCGGCTGATCTTCCAGCGGGCCCGGGAGAAGGCCGGCGAGGGCACCCCGGTGATCGTGTTCTTCGACGAGATGGACTCGGTGTTCCGCACCCGCGGCTCCGGCGTCTCCTCCGACGTGGAGAACACCATCGTCCCGCAGCTGCTCAGCGAGATCGACGGCGTGGAGGGCCTGGAGAACGTCATCGTCATCGGCGCTTCCAACCGGGAAGACATGATCGACCCGGCGATCCTGCGTCCGGGCCGGCTCGACGTGAAGATCAAGATCGAGCGGCCGGACGCCGAGGCGGCCAAGGACATCTTCTCCAAGTACATCCTCGCCGGGTTGCCCCTGCACCCGGACGACCTGGCCGAACACGGCAGCGACCCGCAGGCCACCGTGGCGGCGATGATCGACGCGGTCGTGCTGCGGATGTACTCGGAGACCGAGGAGAACCGCTTCCTCGAGGTCACCTACGCCAACGGCGACAAGGAAGTCCTCTACTTCAAGGACTTCAACTCCGGCGCGATGATCCAGAACATCGTCGACCGGGGCAAGAAGATGGCCATCAAGGAGTTCCTCACCTCCGGGCGCAAGGGGCTGCGGCTGCAGCACCTGCTCGACGCCTGCGTCGACGAGTTCCGGGAGAACGAGGACCTGCCCAACACCACCAACCCCGACGACTGGGCCCGCATCTCCGGCAAGAAGGGCGAGCGGATCGTCTACATCCGCACCCTCGTCTCCGGCGGCAAGGGCGCGGAGGCCGGCCGGTCCATAGAGACCGCCAGCAACACCGGCCAGTACCTGTAGGCCGGACCAGCACGACGGAGGCCCGTGGCGCGTTGTTGCGCCGCGGGCCTCCGCGCGTCCGCACCGCGCCATGCCCCCTTCCCGCGTGACGGCGACTACGCTCGACGTGACGGGGGACCGGGACGGGCGAGCGGGAGCGGGCAGTCGATGAGCGTAAGACGGATCATGGGCACCGAGGTCGAGTACGGCATCTCCGTGCCCGGCCAGGCCGGGGCCAACCCGATGGTCACCTCCTCGCAGGTGGTCAACGCCTACGGGGCGCGCCCCGAACTCAACCGCGGTGGCCGGGCCCGCTGGGACTACGAGGAGGAGTCGCCGCTGCGCGACGCCCGCGGCTTCACCTACTCCGGCGCGGCCTACGACCCGGCCGAGGCGCTCGCCGACGAGGATCTCGGGCTGGCCAACGTGATACTCACCAACGGCGCCCGGCTGTACGTCGACCACGCGCACCCGGAGTACTCCACCCCCGAGGTGACCAACCCGCTCGACATCGTGCGCTGGGACAAGGCGGGGGAGCGGGTGATGGCCGAGGCGTCCCGCCGCGCCGCCACCATCCCGGGCACCCACCCGATCCACCTCTACAAGAACAACACCGACAACAAGGGCGCCAGCTACGGCACTCACGAGAACTACCTGATGCGGCGGCAGACCCCGTTCGCCGACATCGTGGCGTACCTGACGCCGTTCTTCGTCACCAGGCAGATCGTCTGCGGCGCCGGCCGGGTCGGCATCGGCCAGGACGGCGGCCAGAGCGGCTTCCAGATCTCCCAGCGCGCCGACTTCTTCGAGGTCGAGGTGGGGTTGGAGACCACCCTCAAGCGGCCGATCATCAACACCCGCGACGAGCCGCACGCCGACGCCGACAAGTACCGCCGGCTGCACGTCATCATCGGCGACGCCAACCTGTCGGAGATCTCCACCTACCTGAAGGTCGGCACCACCGCGCTCATCCTCACCATGATCGAGGAGAAGGCGCTCGGCCCGGACCTGGGCATCGCCGACCCGGTCAGCGAGCTGCGCGCGGTCAGCCACGACCCGTCGCTCCAGCACCTGATGCGGCTGCGCGACGGTCGCAAGCTGACCGCGCTGGACGTGCAGTGGGCGTACCTGGAGCGGGTCCGCTCCTTCGTGGACGACCGGTACGGCAGCGACGTCGACGAGCAGACCGCGGACGTGCTGGCCCGGTGGGAGAGCGTGCTGGACCGGCTCGGCCGCGACGCGTTCCTCTGCGCCGACGAGCTGGACTGGGTGGCCAAGCTGCGGCTGCTGGAGGGGTACCGGGAGCGGGAGAAGCTCGCCTGGGGCTCGCACAAGCTCCAACTGGTCGACCTGCAGTACTCCGACGTGCGACCGGAGAAGGGGCTCTACCACCGGCTGGTGTCGCGCGGATCGATGAAGACGCTGCTGACCGACGAGCAGACCCGGACCGCGATGACCGAGCCCCCGGAGGACACCCGCGCCTACTTCCGGGGTCGCTGCCTGGCCCAGTACGCCTCCGAGGTGGTCGCCGCGAGCTGGGACTCGGTGATCTTCGACGTGGGCCGGGAGTCGCTGGTCCGAGTGCCGATGATGGAGCCGGAGCGGGGCACCCGCAAGCACGTCGGCGCGCTCTTCGACCGGTGCGACACCGCCAAGGATCTGCTGGAGACCCTGACCGGCGGCTGACCGCCCTCGCACGGAAGCCCGTCGCTCGTCGCAAGCCGGCGCGCGGCGGGCTTTTCGTCGCTCCCGCGAGGTAAGTTCATCGCAGGAGATCGTGGAGGAGGCACCTGATGGCTACGCAAGACGGCGGCCAGACCCAGTCCGGCAAGTCGACCCAGGGCGAGGAGGTCGAGGACGTCACCGCGCAGGCCAACCCGGAGGTTGCCGAGCGCCACGCCGAGATCACCGAGGACGTCGACGACCTGCTCGACGAGATCGACTCCGTCCTCGAGGAGAACGCCGAGGAATTTGTGAGAGGATACGTGCAGAAAGGGGGTCAGTAGACCTTATGTCCGATTTGCCGCAGGCACGGACAAGGTATGCCCCCAGTGTGGCCGGTCGTTGCCGGTCGCGGCCTTTCACCGCAACAAACGGCGTGCCGACGGCCTCGCTTACTACTGCAAGACGTGCGCGGCGGCCCGCTCGGAGGCGAGCCGCCGCAAGCGCGGGATCGCGCCCCAGAAGAAGGCCGCCGTCCCGGTCGCCGCTGGATTGAAGTGGTGTCCGGACTGCGAGCAGATCAAGTCAATCGAGGACTTCCCGCGTACCGCCAACGCGAGCGGACGGCACAGCTATTGCAAACCGTGCCACAACGCTCGCGGTAGAGAGACCAAGCAACGGCTTTACGGCGGGACCCGTGAGTATCACCTACGGCACCGGTACGGGATCGGCGAGCAGGAGTTCCGGGAACTCCTGGCCGAGCAGGGCGGCGTCTGCGCGGTGTGCGGCGACCCCGATCCGGAACATGTGGACCACGATCATCGCACCGGCTGGGTGCGCGGGATACTCTGCTTCAACTGCAACGGTGGTCTTGGCCAGTTCCGGGACGGTCCCGCGAGGCTGGCCAGGGCGATCACGTACCTGAGAGGAACCACGTGGCAGCGGGTTTTGATCCATCCGGGCGTCTTCCAGATGTGTTCACCAACGCGGGGACGTCCTCCTTCACCGCCTTCCTGAGCAAGGTGGCCCCCGAGATGCTGCCCGGCCGACGGCCGCTGCCGCCCGGCATGGCCGCCGACATGGCGCCGCACGCGACCACCATCGTGGCGATCTCCGCCGCCGGTGGCGTGGTGATGGCCGGCGACCGGCGCGCCACGATGGGAAACCTGATCGCCCAGCGCGACATCGAGAAGGTGCACCCGGCCGACGCGTACTCGCTGGTCGGCATCGCGGGCACCGCGGGCATCGGCATCGAGCTGATGCGACTGTTCCAGGTGGAGCTCGAGCACTACGAGAAGATCGAGGGCGCGATGCTCTCGCTCGACGGCAAGGCCAACCGGCTGGCCTCGATGATCCGTGGCAACCTCGGTGCGGCGATGCAGGGCCTGGCCGTGATCCCGCTCTTCGCCGGCTTCGACCTGGCCGCCGCCGACCCGGTTCGGGCCGGCCGGATCTTCAGCTTCGACGTGACCGGCGGCCCCTACGAGGAGACCGGCTACGACGCGATCGGCTCCGGTTCGCTCTTCGCCAAGTCCGCGCTGAAGAAGCGCTACCGCGCGGGCCTGTCGATCGACGACGCGGTGCGGCTCACGGTCGAGGCGCTCTACGACGCGGCCGACGACGACACGGCGACCGGCGGCCCGGATCTGACCCGCCGGATCTACCCGGTGGTGATGACGGCGACGGCGGACGGCACCCACCGGCTGACCGACGCCGAGACGGCGACGGTCGCGGAGGGCGTCGTCTCCCGCCGGATGGAGAACCCGGGCGGCTGACCCCGCTCCCACCTGACCACTCAGCAGTCCGCCGCACAGCGCCCGAAGGAGAACCGCCGCCGTGGCCATGCAGTTCTACGCCTCGCCCGAGCAGATCATGCGCGACCGCTCCGAGCTGGCCCGCAAGGGCATCGCCCGGGGGCGCAGCGCGGTGGTCCTGAGCTATGCGGGCGGGGTGCTCTTCGTCGCGGAGAACCTGTCCAGCACCCTGCACAAGGTCAGTGAGATCTACGACCGGATCGGCTTCGCCGCCGTGGGCCGGTACAACGAGTTCGAGAACCTGCGCCGCGCCGGGGTGCGGATGGCCGACCTGAACGGCCTGAGCTACGACCGGCGGGACGTCAACGGCCTGGCCCTGGCGAACGCGTACGCGCAGACCCTCGGCGCCATCTTCACTGAGCAGTCGAAGCCGTTCGAGGTGGAGATCTGCGTGGCCGAGGTGGGCGCGACGGCGGAGGACGACGCGCTCTACCGGCTGACCTACGACGGCTCGGTCAACGACGAGCCGGGCCGGATGGCGATGGGCGGCCAGGCCGAGTCGATCTCCGGGGTGCTCAAGGCGCAGCACCGCCCGGAGATGTCGCTCAGTGAGGCGGTCCGGGTGGCCGTGCAGGCGCTGGGCAGCGTCGGTGGGGAGGGCGGGGCGGCCCGGACGATCGCCGCCAACCAGATGGAGGTGGCGGTCCTGGACCGTCGTCGGGTGGGGCGGACGTTCCGCCGGATCACCGGGGCGGCGCTGACCGCGCTGCTGGACGGCGACGCCACCGCGGACACCGCGCCCGCTCCGGGCCGGGCGCAGACGCCGACCGTCCCCACGGAGGAGGCGAACAAGCCGACCACGTCGGCGGGCTCGGCCGACCTGGAGGGCCAGCAGACCGAGCAGCCGGAGGCGTAGCAGTCGGTTGTCCCCGGCCGCTCGCGACCGGGTGCGGGTCAGCGGTGTGGCTTGAGCGGCTCCCACCACGACCGGTTCCGGCGGTACCAGTCGACGGTGTCGGCCAGTCCCCGGTTCAGGTCGACGGTGGGGGACCAGCCCAGCTCGCGGCGGCTGGTGGTGCTGTCCAGCGAGTAGCGTCGGTCGTGACCCTTGCGGTCGGCGACCGGTCGGACCCGGTCCCAGCCGGCGCCGCAGGCGGCCAGCAGCCGTCCGGTCAGCTCCCGGTTGGTCAGCTCACTGCCGCCGAGGTGGTAGACGCCGCCGGCGCGCCCCCGGGTCTGGGCCAGCGCGACGCCGTGGCAGTGGTCGCCGACGTGCAGCCACTCCCGAACGTTGCCGCCGTCGCCGTAGAGCGGCACGTCGTGCCCGTCGAGCAGGTTGGTGACGAACAGCGGCACGATCTTCTCGGGGTACTGGTAGGGGCCGTAGGTGTTGGCGCCCCGGGTGACGACGACGTCCAGGCCGTGGGTGCGGTGGTAGGCGAGGGCGAGCAGGTCGGCGCCGGCCTTGGCGGCCGAGTACGGGGAGCTGGGGTCCAGCGGCGACCGCTCGGTCCACGAGCCGGTGGCCACGGAGCCGTAGACCTCGTCGGTGGAGACCTGCACGAAGCGGCGTACGCCGTGCCGCAGCGCGGCGTCGAGCAGGGTCTGGGTGCCCACGACGTTGGTGGTGACGAAGGCCGCGGCGCCGGTGATGGACCGGTCCACGTGGGACTCGGCGGCGAAGTGGACGACGACGTCGTGGCCGGCGACGGTGGCGTCGACCAGCGGCGCGTCGCGGACGTCACCGCGGACGACCCGCAGCCGCGGGTCGGTGCGGACGGGGTCGAGGCTGCCCTCGGTACCGGCGTAGGTGAACGCGTCGAGCACGGTGACCGCGCCGACGTCCACGGCCGGCTCGGCGTCGCTCAGCAGCCGCCGGACGTACGCGGATCCGATGAAGCCGGCGCCGCCGGTGACGAGGATCCTCACGGCTGGGAACGTACCGGCTCGCCGGTCCGGGCGCGGCGGGACCGGCGGTGCCGGCGGTGCCGGCCGGCTCCCGCGACGGCCGCCGATGAGACGGCTGGGTCGAGCGCTGCCCATCTGGGGCCTCGGGCGGCTAATGTCACATCATGGAGCGGCGAATCTTCGGCCTCGAGACCGAGTACGGCGTCACCTGCACCTACCGCGGGCAGCGCCGGTTGTCCCCCGACGAGGTCGCGCGGTACCTGTTCCGGCGGGTGGTGTCGTGGGGCCGGTCGAGCAACGTGTTCCTGCGCAACGGGGCCCGCCTCTACCTGGACGTGGGCTCGCACCCGGAGTACGCGACGCCGGAGTGCGACTCGGTCACCGATCTGGTCGCCCACGACCGGGCCGGTGAGCGGATCCTGGAGGGGCTTCTCATCGACGCGGAGAAGCGGCTGCACGACGAGGGCATCGCAGGTGAGATCTACCTGTTCAAGAACAACACCGACTCGGCCGGCAACTCGTACGGCTGCCACGAGAACTACCTGGTCTCCCGCCACGGCGAGTTCGGCCGGCTCGCCGACGTGCTGATCCCGTTCCTGGTCACCCGGCAGTTGATCTGCGGCGCCGGCAAGGTGCTGCAGACCCCGCGGGGCGCGGTCTACTGCCTGTCGCAGCGGGCCGAGCACATCTGGGAGGGCGTCTCCTCGGCGACCACCCGCAGCCGCCCGATCATCAACACCCGGGACGAGCCGCACGCGGACGCCGAGCGGTACCGCCGGCTGCACGTGATCGTGGGCGACTCGAACATGAACGAGGTGACCACGCTGCTGAAGGTCGGCACCGCCGACATCGTGCTGCGGATGATCGAGGCCGGCGTGGTGATGCGGGACCTGTCGCTGGAGAACCCGATCCGGGCGATCCGCGAGGTGTCGCACGACATCACCGGCCGCCGCAAGGTGCGGCTGACCTCCGGCAAGGAGGTCAGCGCGCTGGACATCCAGCAGGAATACCTCGCCAAGGCGACCGAGTTCGTCGAGCGGCGTGGCGGCGACCAGACCGCCAAGCGGGTGGTCGAGCTCTGGGGCCGGGTGCTGCGCGCGGTGGAGACCGGCGACCTGGAACCGGTGGCCCGGGAGATCGACTGGGTGTCCAAGCTGCGACTGATCGAGCGGTACCAGCGCAAGCACGACCTGCCGTTGTCGCATCCGCGGGTGGCGCAGATGGATCTGGCGTACCACGACGTGCGGCGCGGGCGCGGCCTGTACGGGCTGCTGGAGCGGCGCGGCGAGGTGGATCGGGTGGCGACCGACCCGGAGATCTTCGAGGCGAAGGAGACTCCGCCGCAGACCACCCGGGCGCGGCTGCGCGGCGAGTTCATCCGGCACGCGCAGGAGAAGCGGCGGGACTTCACCGTCGACTGGGTGCACCTGAAGCTCAACGACCAGGCGCAGCGGACCGTGCTGTGCAAGGACCCGTTCCGGGCGTACGACGAGCGGGTGGAGCGGCTGATCGCCAGCATGTGACGGTGGTGGCGGCCGGTGCTGCGGGCGCCGGCCGCCGGCTCAGCGGTACGCTGGCAACGCGATGAACACTTCCGAACCCCCCGGCCGCGACAGCGGCACCGAAAAGCTGAACTGGGTCGACCGCCGCCGGCAGAAGATCCGCGCCGAGGTCGAGCGCAACCGCCGGGGCGAGCACGCCGTGCCGACCTGGGTGCTGGCGGTGGCGTTGATCCTGATCGTCGGCGCCTGGCTGGCGCTGATCCTCTTCGCCGGCTGACCTTGGGTTCGATGAGCGGCGGCAACCCGGGATCCGGGGGCTGACCCGTTTCCGCCCGGAGACCGCCGGGCTGGATGCCGCGCCGGTCGACCCGAAGCTGCGCGCCCTACTGCGGATCGCCGCCGCCGTGCGGGACAGCGGGCGCGCGGTGACCCCGGTGCTGATGCAGGCGGCCCGGGAGGCGGGCGCCACCGACCTGGAGTTGCACGACACGGTGCTGATCGCGGCGGCGTTCTGCATGTACAACCGCTACGTCGGCTGGCCGCGTTCACGCCGGAGGACCCGCGGGCGTACGAGATGGGGGCCCGGCACCTGGTGGCGCACGGTTACCCGGCGGGTTGACCCAGGGTCAGCGGGCGAGTCGGGCGGCGTGCCGGCCGGCCGCCGCGGCGGCCAGGAAGTAGGCGTGGTCGGCGTCCAGGCCGCGTCCCATGGTGGACAGGGCCACCGGGGTGGCGCGCAGCGCCGCGTCGAGCCCGTCGGTGGGCACCCGGACGATCGGGTGCCGTCCGCCGAGCGGGGCCAGCGCCGCGTCCACCTCCGCGGCCAGCGCCGGCGCCAGGCCGTCGGGCACGACGAGGTCCGCCGGGGCGAGCGCCACCCGGCCGTACGCGGTGAGGCTGTGGTGGGAGACGCCGCGGTGCCGGGGGCGGGGGTCGGCGTCGGAGATCCGCAGCGAGCCGACCGGGCGTCCGCCGAGGGTGGCGACGGCGTTGACCGCCTCGCCGACGGCGACTCCGGAGAAGCCCCAGCGGGTGCCGGTGCCGAGGTTGCCGGGCCCCTGGGCGACGACGGCGACGTCGGCGCGGAGCACGTGCCGGGCGGCGAGCAACCCGCTGTGCAGGGTGCTGGCCTCCAGGTCGCCGCCGAAGGCCTGGCCGACGCTGACCGTGCCGACCAGGTGGTCGGCGAGCCCGGCGAGGGTACGGGAGAACCAGGCGGGCAGCGCCCCACCGTCGGTGAGCAGGTACGCCACCCGGGCGGCCGGGGCGTCGGCGTGGACGCCGGCCAGCACCGCCGGCAGGGCGGAGTGCAGGTCGGCGGTGACCACCGGCATCCCGTCGAGGCTTTCGGCGGTGGCGAGCAGGTCGTGGTGCGGGGAGGCTTCCTCGTCCACCCCGAGCAGGATCGGCTGCAGCGGGGTGTAGCGGGCCTTCACCAGGTGGCCGGCGTCGCGGGTGCCGAGGGCCTGCGGCGGGTCCGGCGGCAGCCGGTCGGGCAGGGCGACGACCAGGGCGTACCCGCCGGTGCCGAGGCCCATCAGCAGGGCGCCGGCGTTGAGCAGCACCCGGTCGCCGGGTTCCGGGTCGCCGACCAGCGCGGGGTAGGCCAGGGCGCGCATCGCGGCGCCGTCGGGCAGGTCGACGTCGAGTTCCACCGCGCCGGCCCACCGCCGCCGCACCGCCGTGACCGTTCCGGACCGCCAACGCACCATGCCCGGCACGCTATCCGCGACCGCCGGGCCCGTCGTCTCCGGGTCGCGCGCCGGCCTCCTGGTCCACCGGGCGGTCGTCCTCGTCCTGGGTGCGGCGGGCACGTCGTCCCCCGGCGCCGGGCATCGACCGCGTCGGGTCGAGGAAGACGTACCCGATCTCCGGGTACTGGTCGGTGAGCCGCCGCTCGGCCTCGTCCGCGGCAGCCTCGATATCGGCGCCGGTGGCGTCGTTGTGGAAGTCGACTTTGGCGGCGACCAGGATGTCGTCCGGGCCGAGCAGCATGGTCATCAGCGTGTCGATCCGGTCCACCGTCGGCAGCCCGGCCAGCTCCCGTTCGATCTGTCGATGCACGCGGTCCGAGACGGCGCGGCCCACCAGCAGCGAGACGTTGCTCCTGGCCAGGATGATGGCGACCACCAGCAGCAGCACGCCGATGAGGATCGAGGCGACGCCGTCGTAGAGCTCGTCCCCGGTGAGGTGGGACAGTCCGAGTCCGGCGCCGGCGATCAGCAGACCGATCAGGGCGGCGCTGTCCTCCAGAAAGACCGCCTTGACCGTGGTGTCGGCGGTCAGCCGGAGGTAGCGGTGCGGGCTGGCCCGCCAGCGGCGGGACTCCCGGCGGACCTGCCTGGCCGCCCGGGTGAGGGAAACCGACTCGATCACGAAGGAGATCGCCAGCACGAGGTACGACGCGAGGTAGTGGCCGGTGTGCTCGTGCACGATGATCGTGGTCACGCCGTGGGTGATGGCGAAGCCGGCACCCGCGACGAAGGTGAACAGCGCGGCGAGGAACGCCCAGACGTAGCTTTCCTTGCCGTACCCGAAGGGGTGGCGGGTGTCGGCGGGCCGCGCGCCCCGGCGCAGCGCCAGGTAGAGCAGCACCTCGGTGGTGGTGTCGGCGACCGAGTGGGCGGCCTCGGAGAGCATCGCCGCCGAGCCGGAGATCAGCCCGGCGACCAGCTTGGCGATGGCGATGGCGAGGTTCGCCGCGCCGGCGACGACGACCGTTCCGACGCTCTCGGACTTGGCTTCCGCTTCCGACATGCGCTCACCCTATGGCCGGTGGCGGCCGGTCGCGCGTCGACTGGAGGCCGGCCCGCGGGGGGTGGCCCAGCTCGCCCCGGTCCCGGCCTTCCGCGCGCCGCACCCGCCGCGGATGCACGCCCGCGGCGCGCGGGCTGCTAGCGTTCACACGTGTCGCGGACCCGCACCGAACGCCTGGTCAACCTGGTGATCTGCCTGCTGTCCACGCGACGGTTCCTGACCGCCGCGCAGATCGCCGCGACCGTGCCCGGTTATGAGCACGATCCGGACGACGCCAAGGACCACGAGGCGTTCCAGCGCAAGTTCGAACGGGACAAGGCCGAGCTGCGCGAGCTGGGGGTGCCGCTGGAGACCGGCACGGCGAGCGTCTTCGACGCCGAGCCCGGTTACCGGATCGCCCACCGCGAGTACGCGCTGCCCGACATCCCCCTCGAGCCGGACGAGGCCGCCGCCGTCGGCATCGCCGCCCGACTGTGGCAGCACGCCGGCCTGGCCGCGGCCGCCTCCTCCGGACTGGCCAAGTTGCGTGCCGCGGGCGTCGACGTGGACCCGCAGGCCACGCTGGGCCTGGAGCCGATGGTCACGGTCGACCCGGCGTTCGCCCCGCTGACCGCCGCCGCTCGGGACCGGCGGGAGGTCACCTTCGACTACCGGGTGCCGGACCGGGACGCGTCGAGCCGCCGCCGGCTGCAGCCGTGGGGCGTGGTCTGCTGGCGCGGCCGGTGGTACGTGGTGGGCCACGACCTGGAGCGGGCGGCCACCCGCTGCTTCCGGCTGTCCCGGGTGGTCGGCGCGGTCCGGGTGACCGGCCAGCCGGGGGCGTACGAGCCGCCCGCCGGGGTGGACCTGATCAGCCACGTCGCCCGCTGGTCGGGGCCGGTGGAGCGGACCGGGCGGGCCACCGTGCTGGTCGCCCCGGGTCGGGCCGCCGGGCTGCGCCGCTGGGCGGTGGGAAGCACCACCGGGCCGGACGGCGACCAGCTGGTCCTGCCGTACGCCGACCCGGAGTCCCTGGCCGGCCAGCTCGTCGGGTACGGCCCCGACGTGCGGGTGCTGGAGCCGCCGGAGGTCCGCGAAGCGGTCATCCAGCGGCTGAAGGAGATCGCCGCCCGGCACGACGAGCTGGCAGTGGCCGGGGGTGCCCGGTGACCCGCCCGGCGGCCCGCGGCGGCCGCGCCTCGGCCGACCGGCTGGCCCGACTGCTGAACCTGGTGCCCTACCTGCTGGCCCGGCCCGGCATCGAAATCGCCGAGGCGGCCGGTGACCTGGGGGTGACCGAGCGGCAGCTGCGCGAGGACCTGGAGCTGCTCTGGGTGTGCGGGCTGCCCGGCTACGGCCCGGGTGACCTGATCGACATGGCGTTCGACGGTGACCGGGTGACCATCACCTACGACGCCGGGATCGACCGGCCGCTGCGGCTCACCCCGGACGAGGCCCTCGCCCTGGTGGTGGCGCTGCGGATGCTCGCGGAGACCCCGGGCGTGGCCAACCGGGAGGCCGTCGAGCGGGCCCTGGCGAAGATCGAGAACGCGGCCGGTGACCTCGTGGGCGCGCCGGTCGAGGTCCGGCTGCCCGGGGAGACCCGGCGGGTGCAGGAGCTGCGCGCGGCGGTGGAGCGGCGCCGGGCGCTGCGGATCACCTACTACACCGCCGCCCGGGACGAGAGCACCGAACGGATCATCGACCCGCTGCGGATGCTGATGGTCGACGGCCGGGCGTACGTCGAGGCGTGGTGCCGCCGCGCCGAGGCGGTCCGGCTGTTCCGGGCCGACCGGATCGACGCGGTCACCGAGCTGGACGAGCCGGCGGTGGTGCCGCCGCAGGCTCGCCCGCACGACCTGTCCGACGGGGTGTTCCGCCCGTCCCCGGACCTGCCGCTGATCACCTTGCGGATCGGGCGGGGCGAGCGGTGGATCACCGAGTACTACCCGTGCGAGCGGGTGTCGGCCGACGGCGAGCAGTGGCTGGTGTCGCTGCGGGTCACCGACCTGGGCTGGGCCCGTCGCTTCGTGCTCGGCCTGGGCCCGGACGTGACGGTCGTCGCCCCGGCGGAGCTGGCCGAGCAGGTCCGCGCCCAGGCGCTCGCCGCGCTCGACGCATATGCGACGCCGGCGCGGCCCGCCGAGCCGGCGGAGGCCGCCGTCACCCAGTAGGCTGACCGCCGTGGTGAAGTGGATCGTGCTCGCGGTGGTGCTGTTCGCGCTCGTCGTGCTGGCCCTGGCGGTGCGACCGCTGCTGGCGCGGCTGCCCCGGCTGCGCCGGGCGGCGGTGGCGCTGCAGCGGCGTCAGGCCGACGCGGAGGCGCTGCGGACCACCGCCGAGGCGCTCCAGCAGCGGGCCGAGGCGTTGCAGGCCCAGGCCGCCACCGCGCAGGAGCGGGTCGCCTTGATCAAGGCCAAGCGGGGTAAGTGATCGATCGGAGTCGGCGCCGGGCACGTTAGCTGCCTATGGGGTGCCGATTTGGTGCAGAAACGCGCCGCCGCAGACGGTTGACGGGACAGTCAGGGTTGGTCGAGACTTCACCGGCCGGGCCCGCACCGACAGGCCCGGTGGGGTGGCAACCGCTCTCGGCGCACGTACGATGGGCTGCGACCGCCCCTCAACGACACAGAGCGACTGGAGCTTCCCATGAGTGCCCTCAAGCCGTGGCACATCGCCGTACTCGTGGTCGTGCTGATCCTGCTCTTCGGCGCGAAGCGGCTCCCCGACGCGGCCCGCTCGCTGGGCCGCTCGCTGCGGATCATCAAGGCCGAGACCAAGAGCCTGCAGGACGACGACCGTGACCTGGCCGAGAAGGCCGACGCGCAGGCCGGCTACCAGCCGCTCCCGCCGTACGCCGGTCAGCAGCCGCAGCCGGGTTACGCGCCGCAGCAGCCCCCGCAGCAGCAGTACGCGCAGCCCCAGCAGCAGTACGCACCGCAGCCGCAGCAGCCGGTCGCCCCGCCGGTCGACCCGGTGCAGCGCGTCCGCGAGAACTGACGCGAAGGGCCCAGCACCGTGGCCTTCGCGCTGAAGAAGCGCGGCCCGAACACCTTCGAGCGGGCCGCCGACGGCTCGATGACGCTCATCGAGCACATCCGTGAGCTCCGGAACCGCCTGTTCCGCGCCTCGCTGGCGATCGTGGCGGGTCTGATCGCCGGCTTCTGGCTGGCTGACCCGGTCTTCCTGGTGCTCAAGCGCCCGTACTGCCGGCTGCCCGACACCACGAACGCGCTGGGACAGTGCCAGGACCTCCTTGCCCTGGCGCCGACGACCGGCTTCATCCTCAAGCTGAAGCTGGCGCTCTGGCTCGGCCTGATCATCGGCGGGCCGGTCTGGCTCTACCAGCTCTGGGCGTTCATCGCCCCGGGTCTGCACCGGCACGAACGCAAGTGGGCGTACGTCTTCGTGTCGATCGCCGCGCCGCTCTTCGCGGCCGGCGCGGTGCTGGCCTACTTCGTGGTCGACAAGGGCCTCGGGTTCCTGATGGACTCCGGTGTGGGCGGGCTGTCCAACCAGTTCGAGGTCACCGCGTACATCGGGTTCGTCACCAACATGATCCTGCTGTTCGGGGTGGCGTTCGAGTTCCCGCTGATCCTGCTCATGCTGAACTTCGCCGGCGTGGCCAGCGCGAAGCGCCTGCTGAGCTGGTGGCGGGCGGTGATCTTCATATCGTTCGCCTTCGCCGCCATCGCCACGCCGGACCCGGGCCCGTTCGGCATGACGCTGCTGGCCACCGCGCTCTCGCTGCTCTACTTCGTCGCGGTGGGGGTGGCGTTCCTCAACGACAAGCGGCGCGGGCGGGGTCGGGAGACCTACGGGGACGTCGGCGACGACGAGGTGTCACCGCTGGATCTGACGCCCGAACCGGTCGAGGCGGGGCAGCGGGTGGAGACAGTCGCCCCGATCGGCGTGCCGGAGCCGGTCGCCGCGCCCGCACCGATCGAGCGCCGCTACGACGACATGACCTGACCGGGCTCCCCGGAGCACCGACGCGGAACGCCGCCCCGACCGGGGCGGCGTTCCGCGTAACCGGGGGTGTCCGCCGGACCGGTCACAGCCGCGCCAGCAGACGGTCGAGCGCCGGCGGCACCCGGGTGGGAGGGAGGGCGTCGGCGAGCAGGTCGGCGTACCGCGCCTTCCGGCCGGACCGGGTGCCGATGAACCGGTGGAGCTGAGCGGCGAGCGGGCGGTCCTGCTGGGCCGGCTGGCGTTGGAAGAGGCGGAGCGAGCGCAGGTCCCCCGCAGCCTCGACGACCTGCTCGACCGCCGCCATACCGAGCGCGCGGATCAACTCGTCCTCCAGGTCCGCCACGCACACCTGGAAGCCGACGGCGGCCAACTGCTCGCGGGACAGCGCCGCGCCAAGTCCCGCCCGCTCCAGCCCACGCCGGACATACCCCTCCTCGGCGGCGTCGTACAGCCCGGCGAGGTTGCGGCCGAGGCCGCGCGGGCCGAGCAGGTCGAGGAAGTACCCGATGTTGGTGATCCCACCCATCGGCACGATCGCCGCCCCGTGCAGGGATCGTCCACCCCACCGCGCCACCGCCTCCAGCGCGCGGCGGTCGCTGGCACCCTCCACCAGCACCACCGTGCGTGCCCGCAGACCGGCCGCCCGGTGCAGGGTGTGCAACTGTTGGCTGATTAGCTTAGCGAACCTATGTGGTACTTTCTTGATCATGTCGTTGCTGCGCCTGGGTCCGGCCGCTGAGTACATCGGTGTCCATCCTGTGACCCTTCGCAGGTGGGCGGATGAGGGACGGGTTGCGGTGACGTGGGTTGGTCGGGAGCGTCGGTTCGACTCTGGCTTGCTTGACGCGTTCGTCGGACGGGTTGAGGTGGAACGGCCGCGCCGTGAGGCGTTGTATGTACGGGTGTCGGGTACGTCTGGCCAGGAGACGTCGCTGGTGGCCCAGGAGGCGGAGCTGCGGGCTGCAGCTGCCGGCGAGGTGGTGGCCGTGTTCAAGGACAAGGCGTCTGGGCTGCGGGAGAACCGGCCGGGACTTGCCCGGGTGTTGAAGGGTGCTGCGGCCGGCGAGTTCACCGTAGTAAGGGTGACGCACAGTGACCGGTTGGCCCGGTTCGGCGTGGCGTGGTTGACCGCTCTGCTCGCCCGTGACGGGGTGACTGTCGAGGTGCTGCACGCGAAGGGTTCGGCCGGTGGGGTCGAGGAACTGGTGGACGACTTCATGTCTCTGGTCGCCACGTTCGCCGGCCGGATGTACGGCCTGCGGTCCCGTGAGGCCAAGCGGCGACTGCTGGCGGCCGCGGGTAAAGGCGTGGGGTAGTGGCTGGTTCCTGGCTGACGTCGACCGTGACCTGCACCGCGTACCGGGCGGTGTGCGGCGGTAAGCCCGATGCGCCGGGCGTGCAGGCGCCCGTGACGGGGCGGGTACTCGCCGAGCGGGTCGGGTGGCTGGCGGACCTGGTTCGGGGCATGGCCGACGAGGTGATCGTTGCGCGTTGGTCGGATGCGCACCTTGCGGAGCTTGCCGGTGGGGTCGGCCCTGATGGGAGGCGTCTGCCGGGCAACGGGTGGATGGCGCTGCGCCGGCTCGGCTGGGGTGCGGTGCCGCCGGCGGGGGTGGTGGTGTCGGACCGGGTTCGTCGGATCGCCGAGGAAGAAGCGGCCCGCGTTCTGCGTCTGGCGTGCCACCGTCGTGGGACCGTTGCCGCGCTGCTGGCCACGTGGCCGGCCGATCCGTCCGCCCGTACCGATGACGAGTGGTCAGCGTTGCGGGCGGCGTTACCCGAAGGAACCGATAGCGCGACGATCCGCAGCCGGACCCGACAGATCACCGGATACATCGACGTGCATGGCGGGCTGCCGGCGGACCTGTGTGAGTTGGAGGGTCCGCCGGCCGTGGCTCGGCAGGTGAGCCTCGCTGCGGCCGACCGGCAACAGGTCGCCGTCGACCGGGTCGGCGACCGCGTGGTGCGGGTGTGGTCGCAGCTTCCGATGTGCGCAGCGCCAGCCTCGTACCGCGACTGGGTGTGGCATGCCTTCGACGTGGCGCTGCCGCCGATCGTGCCAGCCGAGGTGAAGGTGTGCACTCCGACGCTGCGTCCCGGCGATGGCAAGGTTCGCGTTGACCTGCCCTGGCAGACCCCGCACACCCCGCCCCGGTTGGACGGCCACACTCGTGCGCTTGGTGTTGACTGGGGTGTGAACACCCTGCTGACCGCGACCGTGGCCGACCTCGACCAGGACGGCACTGTGGTGGTGCAGGGCCGCCCGTTGCGGTTCGACGCGACCGGCGTGTCGGCGAAACTGGTGCGGCTACGCCGCCACCGCGAACACCTCAACACCAAAGTCGACCAATTGACGCGGCTGCGTGACGGCCGGCCTGCCCACGTCCCAGCCGAGGCGGCACTGACTGCGAAGCTTGCCCTCCTGGAGGCCGAGCACTCGGCGGTGTGCGCCCGGATCCGGCATCTCAACAAGGCTCTTGCCTGGTCGGCGGCGCGGTGGCTCGTCGACCAGGCGACCTCGGTCGGCGCGACCGTCATCTACGTCGAGGACCTCGCCACGCTCGAGGGCCGTGGTGGGTCACGCAGCCTCAACCGGCGGATCTCTGGTGCGGTACGCGGCACCGTGTTCACCGCCATCGCCCACCTCGCCGCGAAAGTAGATACCGCAGTCGTCACTGTTCCGGCGCGTGGCACCTCGTCCGGCTGTCCCCGCTGCGGCGGTGCGGTCAAGCACGTCAAAACCCCGCAGCGGAGCGTCGCCGGGTACCGGTGGGCCACCTGCCCGTGCGGACTGTCGATGGACCGTGACCACGCCGCGGCGCAACGGATCGCCGCCCGGGGCCTAGCCAACCAGGCCAAAACCCGCCGCGGCCGTAACGGCAACACCGCGATCCGGACAGTCACCGATACACCGGTCCGTCACCGGGCACGTCGACCAACCCGAACCGCCACGATCCCGCCGGTGCGGGATCGGCGCAAAACCGTACCCACCCCGAAGCAGATCCGACCTGCAACGGTCAAGACCTCACGCCTGCTGCCCTTGCGACGGCAGGTTCCCGCCCCGGCAGACTCCCCATCGGGATCTGCCGGTCAGCGTCCGGCGGGACGGACACCCCAGGAGACCAACCCGTCAAGGCCGGTCAGCCAGGTGCCGCACACGGTTCCCACCACCGCTCCGCGACACCCTCACCGGGTCCGCGGGGCAGCCCTCGGCCGCGGCTTCCACCGCCACGTGCACGCCACCCCCGTAACCGACCGGGACGGCAGCGCCAGCCGGATGTCCGGCTTGCCGAGGATCACATAGGAAGCCAGAGACGCTGGTCCGCAGATCCACCGCACACCTCCCGCCGACGTCGATACTCTTCCCGCGCCCGCCGTGGCTGCCGACCGTCTTCGCCACGCCCGGCGACAAGAACCAGGTCCTGGTCCCCGTGCCCGGGGCCGTGACCATCGCGCTGGTGGGGCTGCAACTGGTCGCCGCAGCGGTGTCGGCCTGGGTGGCGTGGCCGTGGCCGGCCGCCCTGGTGGTAACCGCCTTGACGGTGTCCACCGTGGTCACCGAGCTGCCGCGCTGGCGGCGGCTCGCCCCGCTCGGCCGCGACGGCCGACCGGCCCGACGCCGCCCTCCGCCGGCGGGCCCGACGGCGACCCGGCCGAGGAACGCGTCGGCGGGCCGGGCGGCGACCGGCCGGGGACAGACGCGTTTGCGGACCGGGCCGGGTCAGGCGACCCGGCGGATGCTGCCGATCGGCGGCGCCGGCACGGCGTCCGGGTGCAGGATCGCCGCGATCGCCTCGACCCCGTCGACCAGCCGGGGCCCGGCGCGCACGATCAGCCCGTCCGCGTCGACGGCCCAGACCTCCGCGTCCGGGAAGTGCGATGCCACCGCCGCGGCCTGGTCGGCCGCCCCGTCGAGGTGGAAGCCGCACGGGGTGACCAGCACGACCTCCGGCGCCGCGGCCTGCAGCGTCGCCCAGGTGGTGGGCGTCGAGGGGGCGCCGGGGTGGGTGGCCACCGGCTCGCCGCCGGCGGCGCTGACCTGGTCGGGAATCCAGTGGCCGGCGCCGAACGGCGGGTCCACCCACTCCACGACCGCGACCCGGCGCCGAGGCCGGCCGGCCACCGCCCTGGCCACCGCAGCCAGTCGCGCCCGCAGGCCGTCCACCAGGGCCTCCGCCCGATCCGGTACGCGGGCCGCCGCCCCCACCGCCAGGATGGTGCCGAGCACCTCCTCCAGGGTGTACGGGTCCAGCGACAGCACATCGGCCCGGCAGCCGAGGTGGTCCACGGCGTCGGCCACGCGCCCGGCGGGCAGGGCGCAGACCCGGCACAGGTCCTGGGTGAGGATCAGGTCGGGGTCGAGCCCGGCCAGCGCGCCCGCGTGCAGGGTGTAGAGGTCGGCGCCGGCGGCGAGCTGCCCCTTGACGTACGCGTCGATCTCGCCGGGGCTCATGCCGCGGGTGTCCCGGCCGCCCACGACGACGGTGGTGCCGGCGCGGTCGGCCGGCGGCAGCTCGCACTCGAAGGTGACCCCGACGAGTTCTTCCGCGAGGCCCAGGGCGTAGGCGATCTCGGTGGCGGAGGGGAGCAGGGAGACCAGACGCATCCCGCCATCCTGCCGGCCCACGGCACGCGGCCCGCACCGCCCCGGCAGTTGCCCGATTCGGACCTCTCCGCCCGGGCCCGGCGATACGCTGGGTCGGCGCCGGGAGAGCACGGACGCGTCGGTCGTCGCCGCTGCACGGGTCGCCACGGTCCACCTCGGGGCCGTCCGCCCCGACGGCGATCTCGCGGGAGGCGGTGCGATGTCGGATCCCATCGGAGCGTTCTTCGACCGTCTCGCCGACGGCGGGTACGCGCGCCTGCTGCGCAAGACCGGCGGTACCGTCCGGTTCGAGCTGACCGGGGACGACGGGCTCGACCTCTGGCACCTGACCATCGTCGACGGGCGGGTCGCGGTGTCGCGGGAGGCGCGTGACGCGGACGCGGTGATCCACACCGACCGCGCCTTCTTTGTTCGGATGGTGCTGGGCGAGGCCAAGCCGCTGCCGGCCTGGCTGCGCAACGACATCACCAGCGAGGGGCAGTTCCGCTTCATCGTCCTGCTGGAGCGGCTCTTCGCCGCGCCGCCGGGGGCCCGGCATCCGCGCGCCGTGGCCGGTGACCGTCGGGAGCTGGCGTGAAGTCGAACCTGGTCCGGGTGATGGCCGGCAACATCTTCGTGCTCAGCCAGGACAACGGCGACATCGAGGCGAGCGTCGCCAACCCGTGCGGCTTCTTCGACTTCGACACCCGCTTCCTGTCCCGGTGGCGGCTGAGCCTCAACGGGGAGCGGCTGAACCCGCTGTCCATCGCCGAACGGGGCTACTTCGCGCTGCGCTTCTTCCTGGTGCCGGGCGAGCCCACCCACTACGTGGATGCGAAGGCCTCGGTGATCCGGGAGCGGTCCATCACCGGGGGTGCCTTCGAGGAGCGGCTGACCGTTTTCAACCACGACCGGGAGCCGGTGGAGTTCACCGTACGGCTGGACGTGGAGAGCGACTTTCTGCCGATCCTCGCGGTCGGCGAGGAGCGGAAGCCGGTGGGACGGCTCTACCGGCGCGTGGACGCGGGGTGTCTACGGCTCGGCTACCGGCGGGAGAAGTTCCACCGGGAGACGGTGATCTCCACCGATGAGCCGGCGGCCGTAACCGAGGACGGGCTGACGTACACCGTGCGGGTGCAAGCGAACGGCGAGTGGACGACGACCGTGCGGGTCCGGGCGCTGGTGCTGCGGCCGGACGGCCGGGACGTCCGGGAGCAGCTGGTGCGGCGCCCGCGGCGGACCATCGCGGAGCAGCGGGACGACCTGGCGCGCTGGCTGAGCCGGGCGCCGCAGCTGAGCTGCGACTGGGACGCCGTGACCACCACCTATCAACGGAGCCTGGTCGACCTGGCCGCGCTGCGGTACTCCCCGCTGACCCTCCCGGACGAGGCGATGCCGGCCGCCGGCCTGCCGTGGGCCGCCACCGTCACCGGGCGGGACAGTATCCTGACCAGCTTCCAGGCGCTGCCGGTCGCCCCGGAGCTGGCGGTGGCCACCCTGCGGATGCTCGGCATCGACCAGGGCTCGGTGCTCGACGACTTCCGCGACGAGGAGCCGGGCAAGATCCTACGCGAGTTCCGGTACGGCGAGCTGGCGGCCTTCGAGGAGTGTCCCGAGTCGCCGTACTACGGCAGCGCCGACGTCACTCCGCTCTACGTGGTGCTGCTCGACGAGTACGAGCGGTGGACCGGCGACGCCGACCTGGTGCGGGAGTTCGAGGACGAGGCCCGGGCGGCGCTGAACTGGATCGACGAGTATGGCGACATTCTCGGCGACGGCTACGTCCGCTACCGGCGGCGCAACGAGCGGACCGGGAGGGAGAACCAGGGCTGGAAGGACACGGCGGAGGCGATCTGCTACGCCGACGGGCGGCTGCCGGAACCGCCCCGGGCCACCTGCGAGCTGCAGGGGTACGCGTACGACGCGAAGCTGCGGGGGGCCCGGCTGGCCCGCGAGTTCTGGGGCGACCCGGCGTACGCGGACCGGCTGGAGCGGGAGGCGGCGGCGCTTCGGGAGCGCTTCGAACGGGACTTCTGGATCGCCGACCGGGGCTACTACGCGCTCGCGCTGGACGCCGACGGCCGGCAGGTCGACGCGCTCGCCTCCAACATGGGGCACCTGTTGTGGAGCGGCATCGTCGACGCGTCCCGGGCCGCGCTGGTCGCCGAGCACCTGCTCGGCCCGCGGCTCTTCTCCGGCTGGGGGGTGCGGACCCTCGCCGAGGGGCAGGCGCCGTACAACCCGCTGGGCTACCACCTCGGGGCGGTCTGGCCGTTCGACAACGCGCTGATCGCCTGGGGGCTGCGCCGGTACGGTTTCGCCGAGGAGGCCGGCCGGATCGCCGAGGGGATCATCGACGCGGCGCATTATTTCCAGGGCCGGATGCCGGAGGCGTTGGCCGGCTATCCCCGGGAGTTGACCCGCTTCCCGGTGCGTTATCCGACGGCGAACAGCCCGCAGGCGCTGGCCACCGGCGCGACGTTCCTGCTGCTGCGGGCCCTGCTCGGGCTGGAACCGGCCGGTGAGCACCTGGTGATGGCGCCGCGGGTGCCGGCCCGGTTCGGCCGGGTGGAGCTGCTGGACGTCCGCGGCCGGTGGGGCCGGATCGACGTGATCGGCAGCGGGTTGGCTCACGTGGACCGCGGATGACCGAGGGTCGGGTTGACGGTGCTCGAGGCCGGCGCCGCCGGTGACGAGGATCCTCAGGTCCGGCGGCCCCCTCGGCGGCCGGACCATGTCGTGCCGGCTGGTCCGCTCGCGGCATCACTCGTCGGACGGTTTCGGCGCCGGTCAGCGGGCCCGGTCCCGCTCCCTGCGCGTCGTGCTCGAAGCCGGTGGGCAACGGTGAGACCTGCCACCCTCGCGGCGCGGCGGGTTGGCGGTCGCTCCGGGCCGCGTCTAGCGTTCGCCGGGGCGCTCCGCTCGCGCCCGACAGCCCACCTCGCCCGACCGGAGGACATCCCTTCATGCGCGCCACCGTCATCCACGGACCGAACGACATCCGGGTCGAGGAGGTGCCGGACGCCGCCGTCCGCACCCCCACCGACGCCGTCGTACGCGTTGTGCTCGCCTGCATCTGCGGCAGCGACCTCTGGGCGTACCGCGGGGTGGCCACGCGCCAGCCCGGGCAGCGGATCGGCCACGAGTTCCTCGGCGTGGTCGAGGCCGTCGGCGCCGAGGTGACCTCGGTCCAGGCGGGCGACCTGGTGGTGGCCCCCTTCGTCTGGTCCGACGGGGTCTGCGACTTCTGCCGGCAGGGCCTGCAGACCTCCTGCCCGCACGGCGGATTCTGGGGTGAGCCCGGCTCCGACGGTGGTCAGGGGGAGGCCGTCCGCGTCCCGTACGCCGACGGCACCCTGGTCAAGCTCCCCGCCGAGGCGGCCGGCGACGAGCGGCTGCTCAACGCGATGCTCGCCCTGTCCGACGTGATGTCCACCGGCCATCACGCCGCCCTGGCCGCCCGGGTCCGCCCCGGCGCCACCGTCGCCGTGGTCGGCGACGGCGCGGTCGGCCTCTGCGGGGTGCTCGCCGCCAAGCGGCTCGGCGCCGAGCAGATCATCGCGCTCGGCCGGCACACCGCCCGCACTGACATCGCCCGCTCCTTCGGCGCCACCGACGTGGTCGCCGAGCGGGGCGACGCCGCGATCGCCGCGGTGAAGGAGCTGACCAAGGGGCAGGGCGCGCACGCCGTCCTGGAGGCCGTCGGTACCGAGGAGTCGATGCGTACCGCGATCTCCATCGCCCGCGACGGCGGCGCGGTCGGCTACGTCGGCGTGCCGCACGGCGGCAGCGCCGGCGTCGACATCGGCCAGATGTTCGGCCGCAACGTCGCGCTCGGCGGCGGCGTCGCGCCGGCCCGGGCGTACATCCCCGAGCTGCTCGCCGACGTGCTGGCCGGAACCATCGACCCGTCGCCGGTCTTCGACCGGTCGGTGACCCTCGATCAGGTGCCGGACGGCTACCGGGCGATGGACGAGCGCACCGCGCTCAAGGTCCGCATCACCTTCTGACGAGGGCCGTCACCGGTCTGCGGCGAGCAGGAATCGCGCGACCTGGCGACCCGTGGCGGAGGTCAGATCGGGCGTGGCCCGCAGCAGGTCGTCGAGCAGGCCTGGAAGGTGCTCCAGGGTGTACGCCCGGAAGTTCCGTTCGACGCCTCGGGTCGACATGTCGAACCGGGCGTCGACGGCGGGCTGGGGTGAGCGGGCCCAGTCGGCGCGTCGCAACGCACCTGCGCGGCCGGCGGCCCCGGGGCCCGGCGGACGCGCGGCCTCGGTGGTGACGTCCTTTGCTCTGCTGCAGCCCTCGCAACACTCGGCGTCGCTCGGTGTTGCCTCCGCTGCAGCAGAGCAAAGGACGTGAGGGAACCGTCCTGGGTGGTCGCCGGTGCCCCTGACCACGCGCCGGCCGTTGCTGAGCATGCGGGCCGCCCGAGCGCCGAGTGGCGCACCGGCGGGGGCCGGGGCGCGCGCCGATCGTGAGCCCTCAGCGGCCGCTGGAGCGGCGGCGCCGGGCCCGCTCGTAGTCCTGGAACCGGGCCTTGGCGATCACCGACCGATCCGCCGTACGCAGCTCGGTGAGGGTGACCGGGCCGGCGAAGGCCACCACCTCGTCCCGCAGCCCGCCGTCGCGCAGGTCGGCGGTGCGGATGTCGAAGCTCGGCATGGTTCCTCCCCGTGGCGCCGCGCGAGCCCGCGGCGGGGCCGGAGGTATCCCGGCCGGACGCGTGGACGCCCGCCGATTTCCGGGCCCGCCGGAACGAAACGGTGGGGGAGATACGGGCCACGCCGCGACCCGCCGGGCGACCGGAGGGGCATCTCCCCTGGTGGACGGCGCGGGTTGTACCGTACGGTGCTCGCCGTGACCGCGCACGATCATGTTCCGCCCGGCCCCGTCGCCGTGCTCGCCAACCCCACCGCCGGCCGGGGCCGGCACCGTGGCCTGCTGCCCCGACTGCTGGACCGGTTGGGTGCCGGCGGCCGGCCGGTGGAGCTGCTCACGGCGGGTACCCCGGCGGAGGCGGAGGCGGCCTGCCACGCCGCGGTCGCGGACGGCGCCGGCGCGCTGGTCGCGGTCGGTGGCGACGGCACGGTCCACCGGGCGTTGCAGGCCGTCGCCGGTACGGCTGTGCCGTTCGGCCCCGTCCCCGCCGGCACCGGCAACGACTTCGCGGCCGACACGGGATTCCCGGCCGACCCGCTCGCCGCCGTCGACGTGATCGCCGCCGCGCTGCACGACGGCCGGACCCGCCCGGTCGACCTGGCCCGAATGACCGCCCCGGACGGCGGCGACCGCTGGTACGGGGCGGTGCTGGCCGCCGGCTTCGACTCGATCGTCAACGAGCGGGCCAACCGGATGCGCTGGCCGCGCGGCCCGCGCCGCTACGACCTGGCGATCCTGGTGGAGCTGGCCCGGCTGCGTCCGCGCAGGTACACGCTGCGCCTCGACGGCGAGGAGTTGACGCTCGACGCCGTTTTGGTGGCGGTGGGCAACTGCGCCAGCTACGGCGGGGGCATGCGGATCTGCCCGAACGCCGACCCGACCGACGGGCTGCTGGACGTGGTGGTCGGCGGGCGGTTCGACCGGCGCACGCTGATGCGGGTGAAGCCGCGCATCTATCAGGGCACGCACGTCGACCACCCGCTGGTGCGCAGCTACCGGGCGCGGACCGTGGAGCTGGCCGCCGAGGGCATCACCACGTACGCCGACGGGGAGCGGTCCCTCGACCTGCCGGTGCGGATCAGCGCCGCGCCGCGGGCGGTGCGCCTGCTGCGCTGAGCGACGCCTCGGCGTCGGGCCGGCCCGCCGGTTCAGTGGTCGGCGTGCCGGCCCGGACCGCGCCGATGCTGGCGGCGATCACCAGGCCGATCGCGAGGATCTCCACCAGGCGCAGTTCCTGGTGCAGGACCAGCCAGCCGGCGAGGGCGGCGATGGCCGGGCCGAGGCTCATCAGCACGGCGAAGGTCGCGGTGGGCAGCCGGCGCAGCGCCACCAGTTCCAGGGTGTACGGCAGCACCGAGGCGAGCACGGCGAGCCCGGCGCCCAGCCCGAGCACGGCCGGATGCCACAGCCGGGCGCCGGCGCCGACCAGCCCGATCGGCAGCGTGACCAGGGCGGCCACCGCGAGCGCCAGGGCCAGCCCGTCGGCGCGCGGGAACCGGCCGCCGACCCGCGCCGAGCAGACGATGTACGCCGCCCACATCGCCCCCGCGCCCAACGCGAGCGCGGCGCCGACCGGGTTGAGCCGGTCGAAGCCGCCCTGGCCGAGCAGGGCCACCCCGGCCAGGGCCAGCCCGGCCCAGCACCAGGCGGCCAGCCGGCGGGCGGTGCACACCGACAGCGCGAGCGGTCCGAGCACCTCCAGGGTGACCGCCGGACCGAGCGGGATGCGGTCGATGGCCTGGTAGAAGATCGAGTTCATGCCGGCCAGGGCCAGCCCGAAGGCCACCACCGACGCCCAGTCGGCGCGGTCGTGGCCGCGCAGTCGCGGCCGGCACACCGCCAGCATCAGCAGCGCGCCGATGGTCAGCCGCAGCGTCACCGCCCCGGCCACCCCGGTACGCGGGAAGAGCAGGGCGGCGACCGCCGACCCGAACTGCACCGACAGCGCGCCGCCCAGTACCAGCCCGACCGCGCCGAACTGACCGTCGCGCGGGCGGCGCGGGGCGTGGGTCGCCGACGGGTGCGGCCTGGTGGTCATGCCGGTGACGCTAGACGGGCAGGTCGGAACCGGGCTCGCCGGGCCTCGGGTTGGCGCCGGAAACCGCAGCTCAGGAGCCCAGTGCCAGGTCGAGCACCGCGCCGAGCCCGGTGGCCCGGCCGGCGTCCGCAGCCGGCAGCACCAGCACCGCGCAGCCGGCGTCCACCGCGCCCGCGTCGGCCGGCGTGTCGCCGACCATCAACGCGTGCTCGGGGTCGACGCCCAGCATCCCGCAGGCGCGCAGGAAGATCCCCGGGTCGGGCTTGCAGCGCCCCACCTCGTAGGAGAGCGCGTACGCGTCGACCAGGCCGTCGAGGCCCCAGGCGGCGAAGAGCGGCCGGATGTCGAAGCCGATGTTGCTGACCACGGCCACCTTCACCCCGGCGCGCCGCAGCTCCTTGAGGACCGCCTCGGTGTCCGGGTACGGCAGCCAGCCCTCGGGGACCAGCACCCGCTCGTAGAGCGCCTCGGCGAACCCGTCGATGCCGGCGTCCACCGTCTCCGCCAGCCCGGTGTACGCGCCCCGGTGGGCGTGCTCGTAGAGATCCCGGTCGGCCCAGACCTCGGCCAGCCGGGGCGGGACCCGCGCCGGCAGCGGGCCGCCGGCCCGCCCGGCGGTGAGCAGCCGGTCGGCCAGCGAGGTGGCCCGCACCCGGTCCAGCTCCACCCCGCACGCGGCGGCGGCCGCCAGCACCCAGTCGCGCGGCTCCTCCACCTGAGCGAGCGTGCCGTGGAAGTCGAAGAGGACCGCCTCCACGGGCCGGCGGGACATGCTCGGGCGGACGGCGTCGTCGGCGCCGCTCGAGGCGTGGGGCGGTTCGGCATGGTCCGGCACGTCGTGCACCCTACCGACCCCCTCCGACCGTCCCGCCGGACGGCCTTGTCAGGTGGCGGTCGGTCATACCGATTAATCTTGTAGGCATGTCGAGCCCCGCCGAGCGGTACGCAGCGGCACGCCGCCGGGCCGCGCAGGCCTCCGCCTTCCCGGCCCTGGACGAGTTCTCCTCCGAGCTGGAGTTCGATCTCGACGACTTCCAGCGGGAGGCGTGCCAGTCCCTGGAGCGGGGCAGCGGCGTGCTGGTCTGCGCCCCCACCGGCGCCGGCAAGACGGTGGTCGGCGAGTTCGCCGTACACCTGGCCCTGCGCGGCACGCCCGGGCGGCCGGCGGCGGCCGACGCGGCCGAGGCGCCGACCACCCGGCGCAAGTGCTTCTACACCACGCCGATCAAGGCGCTGTCCAACCAGAAGTACCACGACCTGGTGGACCGCTACGGCGCCGAGCAGGTCGGCCTGCTCACCGGCGACAACGCGATCAACGGCGACGCCCCGGTGGTGGTGATGACCACCGAGGTGCTGCGCAACATGCTCTACGCCGGCTCCAGCACCCTCGAGGGCCTGGCGTACGTGGTGATGGACGAGGTGCACTACCTCGCCGACCGGTTCCGCGGTGGGGTGTGGGAAGAGGTGATCATCCATCTGCCCGCCTCGGTCACCCTGGTCAGCCTCTCCGCGACGGTCTCCAACGCCGAGGAGTTCGCCGACTGGTTGGTCACCGTGCGGGGCGCGACCGCCGTGGTGGTCAGCGAGCATCGGCCGGTGCCGCTCTGGCAGCACATGCTGGTCGGCAAGCGGATGTTCGACCTGTTCCACGACGCGGATGCCGCCCGCAAGCACGACGTGCATCCGGAGCTGCTGCGCTACACCCGGGACACGGTGCGTCGCCTGGAGCTGGGCGAGGGGCGTAGCGCCGGCCCCGGCGCCGGGCGCCGCGGGCCGCGCTGGCGCGGACCGATGCGGCCGGACATCGTCGAGCGGCTCGACCGGGAGAACCTCCTGCCGGCGATTCTGTTCATCTTCAGCCGGGCCGGCTGCGCCGCGGCGGTCCAGCAGTGTCTCGCCGCCGGGCTCCGGCTCACCTCGCCGGAGGAGCGGGCGGAGATCCGCCGGGTGGTCGAGTCCCGGGTCACCGCGATCCCCGGCGAGGACCTGACGGTGCTCGGCTACTGGGAGTGGCTCGACGGGCTCGAGCGCGGTCTGGCCTCCCACCACGCGGGCATGCTGCCGGTGTTCAAGGAGGTCGTCGAGGAGCTCTTCGTCCGGGGACTGGTCAAGGCGGTCTTCGCCACCGAGACCCTCGCCCTGGGCATCAACATGCCGGCCCGCTGTGTGGTGCTGGAGCGGCTGGTCAAGTACAACGGCGAGGCACATGTCGACCTGACCCCGGGGGAGTACACGCAGCTCACCGGGCGGGCCGGCCGGCGGGGCATCGATGTCGAGGGGCACGCCGTGGTGGTCTGGTCCCCGGAGACCGACCCCCGCCACGTGGCCGGGCTCGCCTCGACCCGCACCTATCCGCTGCGGTCCAGCTTCCGGCCGTCGTACAACATGGCAGTCAACCTGGTCGGCACGGTCGGCGCGGAGCCGGCCCGGGCGCTGCTGGAGTCCTCGTTCGCCCAGTTCCAGGCGGACCGCTCGGTGGTCGGCCTGGCCCGCCAGGTGCAGCGCAACACCGAGACCATCGAGGCGTACGGCGTCGAGGCGGCCTGCCACCACGGCGACTTCGACGAGTACTTCGCGCTGCGGGTGGCCATCGCCGACCGGGAACGGGCCATCGCCCGGCAGGGCCAGACCCAGCGCAAGGCGGCGGCCGTCGCGTCGCTGGAGCGGCTGCGGATCGGTGACGTGATCCGGGTGCCGTCCGGGCGGCGGGCCGGCCTGGCCGTCGTCCTCGACCCGGCCACCGGCGGCTTCGGCGAGCCGCGCCCGCTAGTGCTCACCCAGGACCGCTGGGCCGGCCGGGTCAGCCCCGGCGACTTCACCACCCCGGCCGAGGTGCTCGCCCGCATCCGGGTGCCCAAGCATTTCAACCACCGGTCCCCGGCCGCCCGGCGGGACCTGGCCGCCGAGGTCAGCGGCGCCGGTCTGGACCGGCACGGCGGTCGCCGCGGCGGGCGGTCCCGGCAGACGGCCGGCGAGGACCACCCACTCAGCCAGCTCCGCACCGAGCTGCGCCGGCACCCCTGCCACGCCTGCCCGGAGCGGGAGGAGCACGCCCGTTGGGCCGAGCGGCGCCGCCGCCTCGAACGCGACACCGAGGAGCTGCGGCAGCGGGTCTCCGGCCGCACCGGTTCGCTGGCGCGGACCTTCGACCGGATCGTCGCGCTGCTCACCACCCGGGGCTACCTCTCCGCCGACGGCGGGGTCACCGACGCGGGCCGGATGCTCAGCCGGATCTGGACCGAGGCGGACCTGCTGGTCGCCGAGTGCCTGCGCCGGGGCGTCTGGGACGGGCTCTCCCCGGCCGAACTCGCCGCCGCCGTCTCCGTGGTGGTCTTCGAGGCCCGCCGCGAGGTCGACGAGCGGGCCTCGCTGCCGCGCGGTGCGGCCGCCGACGCGGTCGACGAGACGCTCAAGCTGTGGGGCGACATCGAGGCGGACGAGGCCGCCCGGGGGCTCACGGTCACCCGGGAACCGGACCTGGGCTTCGCCTGGCCGATCTACCGCTGGGCCCGGGGCGAGGCGCTCGCCAAGGTGCTCGCCAGCGGCCACGAGATCGACGGCGAGATGCCCGCGGGCGACTTCGTGCGCTGGGCCCGGCAGGTGGTCGACCTGCTCGGCCAGCTCGCCGACTCCGGCGGCGCGTCGAGAGAGCTGCGCGCCACCGCCCGGCAGGCCATCACGGCCGTCAACCGGGGCGTGCTGGCCTACCACACCTCCGCCTGACCGTCACTTTCGGTCATGGCGGCCGATCCCACCCCCGGCGTCTGATCAGGAACGGGCGGCGAGCGCGTCCACGAGGCGACGGCACGAGCCGGCCAGGTTCCACCGCTGCGCCAGCTCCAGCAGCCGGTCCGGGTCCGCGGGCGCCGTCGGCAGCGCGGTGCGCAGCTCCGGCAGCGGTACGTCCCGCGCCACCTCCACCACCTTCGGCGCGACCGCCAGGTAATCCCGGGCCGCCTCCAGCTTGGTCCGCAGCCCCGGCGCGAAGCCGGACGTCGGGTCATCCAGCGCGGCGAGGATGCCGGGCAGCCCGTCGTACCGGTCGATCAGCCGGGAGGCCGTCTTCTCGCCCACGCCGGGCACCCCGGGCAGCCCGTCGCTCGGGTCGCCGCGCAGCGCCGCGAAGTCGGCGTACCGGTCGGCGGGGACCCCGTACCGAACGCGGACCGCCGCGTCGTCGCAGTCCTCCAGCTTGGCCACCCCGCGCCCGACGTAGAGCAGCCGGACCTGGCGGGCGTCGTCCACCAGCTGGAACAGGTCCCGGTCGCCGGAGACCACCTCGACCGGGCCGGGCTGGGTCACCGAGAGCGTGCCGAGCACGTCGTCGGCCTCGTAGCCGGTGGCGCCGACGTAGGGGATGCCGACCGCGTCCAGCACCTCCAGGATCATCGGCACCTGCGGGGAGAGGGTGTCCGGCACCACCTCGCCGCCCTCCGGCGCCACCCGGTGCGCCTTGTACGACGGCAGCAGCTCCACCCGCCACGCCGGCCGCCAGTCGTAGTCCAGCGCGCAGACCATCCGGTCCGGCCGGCGGGTGCGGACGAGCTGGGCGAGCATGTCGAGGAAGCCGCGCACGGCGTTGACCGGCTGGCCGTCCCCGGTCTTCGCGGCCGACTCGGGGATGCCGAAGTAGGCCCGGAAGTAGAGGCTGGGGGAGTCGATCAGCAGGATCGGGGGTTGCTGTGCCACCCGGACAGCCTGGCACAGCCGTACGACGAGGTGGGGGACGGCCGGTTCGTGCCGAGGCGTCCGCGGCGGGAGACGGGTGAGTCACGGGCGGGGAGACTGACGGCATGACCTTCGTACCCGGGCTGGCGCTCGCCCGGCGGTTCCACGACGAGGTGGTGGCGCCGCTGCTGACCCGGCGGCTGCCCGGGCTGCACTACGCCGCCGGTTTGCTCGACGGCGGGTCGGAGCTGCTCGGCCTGGACACCGCGCGCTCCACCGACCACGACTGGGGCCCGCGCGGACAGCTCTTCGTCGCCGACCCGGGCGACGTCGCGCCGGTCCGCGCGCTGCTGGACGCCGAGCTGCCGGCGGAGTTCCTCGGCTGGCCGACGCGGTTCGTCGGCGGCCCCGACGTCCGGCTCGGCGTCGTCGACGCCGACGGGGATCGGCACGGGGTGAGCGTTGACGAGCTGGGTGGATGGCTGCGCGGCCGGCTCGGCTTCGATCCGCTCACCGGCGTGGGCGTGTCCGATTGGCTCTCGGTGCCCACGCAGCGGTTGGCCGAGCTGACCGGTGGCGCGGTCTTCCACGACGGCCTCGACGGGGCGCTCACCGCCACCCGGGCCCGGCTGGCGTGGTACCCGGACGACGTGTGGCGGCACGTGCTGGCCGCCGTGTGGACCCGGATCGGTCAGGCGGAACACCTGGCCGGGCGGTGCGCCGAGGTCGGCGACGAGCTGGGCAGCCGGGTGGTGACCGCCGGGCTGGCCCGCGACCTGATGCGTCTCGGCCTGCTGGCGCACCGCCGCTGGCCCCCGTACGCGAAATGGCTCGGCACCCTCTTCGCCCGGCTGCCGGGGGCGGCCCCGGTGGTCGGCGCGCTCTCCGCCGCCCTCGGACCCGGCGGCTGGGCGGACCGGCAGGCCGGGCTGGTCCGGGCCCTGGCGGCGGTCGCCGGCTGGACGAACGACACCGGGCTGGCCGCGCCGGTCGACCCGACGGTCCGGCAGTTCCACGGGCGGCCGTTCCTGGTGCTCGACGCCGGACGGTTCGCCGCCGCCCTGCGCGCCGCGATCGGCGACCCGGCGCTGCGCGCGCGTCCCCTGGTCGGCGCCGTCGACCAGTACCTGGACAACGTCGACGTCCTCACCCACCCGCAGCGGGTACGCCGGGTCGCGGCGGCAGTCCTTCCCGACTGAGCGGGCGGGTCGGCCGGTCGGGCGTGGGGGTGAGGCCTGCCGCTGAGGTCGCTGGTCACGGCCGTGCTGGCGGGTCACTCCGCCGACTGCTGCGGGCCGTCCTCGTGCCAGCGGGCGCGCCACGCGGCCTCGTTGGCCTCGTGGTTGGTCCGCTCCTCGAACACCGCTCTGCGCAGGGCGCGTCGGGAGTCGGCCAGCACCACCACCTCGATCACGACCAGCGCGACGCAGATGGCGGTCAGCAGCCCGAGCGCGCCGAGCGCGGGCAGGTGTCGACCGACGGGCAGGCCCGCCGCCAGCGCGAGGAGCGCGCCGACCCGGGTCCACGTGACGGTGCCCAGGGTGCGCAGCTGGAACGCCATGTCGGCGGCCAGGTAGACCATCACCCCGCCGAACAGCATCGGTACGGCGGGGCCGTGCCCCCGCTCGGCCACCCCACCCGCCGGGTCGGTGATCGTACGCAGGAGCTCCTCGGCGCCGATGGCGAACAGGACCACTCCGGCGATCATCGGCAGGTAGAGGTAGGCGTAGGCGTCGCGGGCCATCGCCACCCGCGGGCTGCCCTGCGCGGCGTGCAGCGCGATTCGGGCGGCGGGCCCGATCATGTCGAAGTGCACCCACCACAACGCCGCGGTGAACAGGAGCCCCAGCATGGCCGCCGGGACCGCCGGCCACGTCACCGGTTTGCCGATCAGGTTGCCACCGACCCCGACCGAGATCACGGACTCACCCAGCGCGATGATGAGGATCAGGTCGTACCGCTCGGTCCAGTGTTCGGCGGAGGTGACCTCCCAACCCTTGGTGCCGCCCGCCAGCCCGCTGCCGTACTGCAGGACGACCACGGCGATCCACAGCCCGTCGCGGAGCCACATCCCGAGGTCGGGGTCCTCGATCCTCGGCGGCAGGAGCGCCGCGATCAGCAGCAGGAGGGTGGTGATCACGATCTCCGGTACGAACTGGAGCAGCTTGCGGCGCGCGTCCGGCCTGCCCCGCGTCGCGTGGACGTACAGCACCAGGTGCACGGCGCGCACCACCACGTAGCTGATCGTGACCAGGACCGGCCCGGCCGTACCCTGGCGCAGGCCGCCGAAGGTCTGCGGCAGCGCCAGCGCGAAGATGAACAGCGCGATCATGCTGACCACGATCAGCACCGGGACGAAGCCCTCGCCGAGGCGGAGCTGGCTGGCGACGACGCTGTGCACCACCCAGCACCACCAGAGCACGGCCAGCACCAGCATGGCGTGCAGCAGCTGCCGCCCGGTGACGTTGGCGGCGGTGGCCCGGGTGATGATGAAGAACGACACGACGAAGACGAGGTCGAAGAACACCTCGAACTTGTCCACCCGGGCGGCCGGGGCGATCCGGACGGCAGGCCCCAGCCGCCCGCTCCACCGCTCGTCGCCCACTGGTCGAGTCTCGCAGCGCCCGGCCGGTCGCGGGTCGGAATCGCCCCCGGGCGGCCAGCGTCGGCGGGGGTGACCGCCGGCGGTTACCGGGGCGGTTCGACGCCGAATGGCTTGTCCGCGGCGGGTGCCGTGCGGGTTGGCTGAACTACCCGGGTGACCACCCCGGCAGTTGGCCGGCCGCCCGCACGCCGAGGGGGTCCGGGCGGCTGGCCAGCAGGCCGGGGCGGTCCTCCAGCGGTGGGTTGGCGGCGGGGCGGTGTTCCTGTTTCATGCGGTACAGGCGCTGGTCAGCCACCTGCATCAGGGTCTCGAGCGTATGGCCGTCCTGTGGCGCGGTGGCCGAGCCGATGCTGACGCGAGCGTGCGGAAGCACCGCCGCGTCGATCCGGGTCAGCACCGTCCGCGCGGTGACGTCGTCCGCGTCGACCAGCACGACGACGAACTCGTCACCGCCGACACGTGCGATCGCGTCCCCGGCGCGCAGCACTTCCCGTGTCGCCGCCACCGTCAGCTGCAGCAGCCGGTCGCCGGCGGCATGTCCGAGGCGGTCGTTGACCAGCTTGAAGTCGTCGAGATCCAGCCAGAGCAGGGACGGGCCCGGGCGACAGCCGTTCCGGAACAGGTGCTTGGTGAACTCGGCCAGGCCGCGCCGATTGAGGGCGCCGGTGAGCGGGTCGAGTTCCGCGAGCGAACGGAGCTGGGATCGCTGCCGCGCCAGTATCCGTGCCTGCGCGGAGCACACCGAGATCAGCACCACCATGGCCGCGACGTAGATGAAGACGTGCCCGGGGGGCGCCGGTCGTCCGGTGGCGGCGACCGCGAGGTAGGACCCGACGGTGAGCGCCGCAAGCCCCATCATCAGCCGCAGGTGCGGGGTGTGGCTGGCCACGAACACGGCCGTGGTCACGAAACCCACGGCGGCCGGTGAGGCGGCGCCGCCGTCCCAATACGCGCCGAGCGCCACCACGACGAGCGTGATCAGCAGGATCGTGAACGAGACGCGGTATCCCGAGGCCTTCGTGGTCACCGTCCTCGCTGTCCACAGGCCCACGATTCCGGACGCCATTCCACACCCGTAGGCCGCGAGCATGAGAGACCGATGTGGCTGGTGCAACGTCATGAGGCAGTAGCTGACGGCGACCCCGTGCGAGACGACGTGCAACGCCGCGCTGAGCAGCATCCTTCGCCGGCGCTCGGTCACCTGATTGTCCACCCTATCCACGGCAACCTGACGACGGCGCTCGATGACGTGGAAGCGGAATCGATCGAAGGGGCCATGACAGTGGTCCGTGTCGACGCCGCTCCGAGGCATCCCACCACTCCGACATTCAACGATGTGCATCAGGTCACGTCAACACCTCGGCCTGGACGCATCTGCGCTGCGTACGCCCACGATGGCTCACGGCGACCTCGCGCTCCCCGCCGTGGCCGTACGCATCCGGCGAGCTACCCGAGACCGAGGTGCGTCGGCGACGAGGCGAGCGAACGGAACCGCTCCGCACGGCTGACTCATGAACAGATCTTGGCACGGACGTCTCAGTGGAGCGGGTGCGTGCGGGTCAGAGGCGGCCACCGGCAGCGGTGTCGGAGACCCGCTGGGCGAGGTAGATCGGCACGATCGAGAGCACGATCAGCACCGCCGCGACGACGTTGATGACCGGCGCCTGATTCGGCCGGAAGAGGTTGTTGAAGATCCAGATGGGCAGGGTCTGGACGCCCGGCCCGGCCGTGAACGTCGTCACGATGATCTCGTCGAAGGAGAGCGCGAACGCCAGCAGCCCGCCGGCGAACAGCGCAGAGCGCAGCAGCGGGAACGTCACGTAACGGAACGTCTGGAAGGTGTCCGCACCGAGGTCTGAACTCGCCTCCTCCAGGTTGCCCCCCAGTCGGCGCAGCCGGGCCAGCACGTTGTTGTAGACCACCACGACACAGAACGTCGCGTGCCCGACGATCACCGAGAGCAGCCCCTTGCCGACCCCGAGTGGCTCGATCGTCGAGCGGAAGGCGGTGTCCAGCGCGATTCCCGTGACGATGCCGGGCAGGGCGATCGGCAGCACCACGAGCAGCGACACGGCGTCGCGCCCGAAGAACCGGTAGCGCTGTACCGCGAACGCGACCAGCGTGCCGAGCAGCAGCGCGACGGCCGTCGCGCCCAGGCCGGCCTTCACCGACGTCCACAGCGCCTCGCGGGCGCCCGCGTTCTCCCACGCCCGTACCCACCACTCGGTGGTCCAGCGCGGCGGCGGCCAGGCGAAGGTGCGGTCGGCGTTGAACGAGTTGACCAGCACGATGGCCAGCGGCACGTAGACGAAGGCCAGGCCCACCGCCATGGCTCCGCGCAGCAGCCAGCGCGCTCCGCGCGACAGCGTCACAACTCCTCCAACGCGCCGGACCGGCGCACCGCGACCAGATAGATGACCATGATGAGTACGGGGATCGTGGCGAGCGCCGCCGAGAACGGCAGGTTGTTCGCCGCGCCGATGTTGGCGTACACCAGGTTGCCGATGAGCTGCGTCTTGCCGCCCACGATCTGCACCGTGATGTAGTCGCCGAGGGACAGTGAGAACGTGAAGATCGAGCCGGCGATCACCGACGGCACGATCATCGGCAGCACCACCGAGCGGAAGGTGCGCCCGCCCCGGCCACCGAGGTCCGCCGACGCCTCCAGCAGCGAATCCGGCAGCCGCTCCAGCCCGGCGTAGATGGGCAGGATCATGTACGGCAGCCACAGATAACTCAGCACCAGCACGGTGGCGACCAGCCCGTACCCGGGGCCGTTGCCGGCACCCCCGAAGAGCCAGTCCACCGGGCCGCCGTTGGCGAGCATCACCCGCCAGGCGTACGCCTTGACCAGGTAGCTCGCCCACAGCGGGGTGAGGATCGCGATGACCAGCAACCGGCGGCTGCGTGGGGAGGCGACCTTCGCCATGAAGAACGCCATCGGCAGTGCGATGAGCACGTCGACGACGGTGACCGCGGCGGCGACGCCGAGGCTGCGCAGGGTGACCGTGCGATAGACCTCTTCGGTCAGGATGGTGCGGAAGTTCGCGAACGTCGGCTCGTGGACCAGGTCGCCGGTGAAGGTGTTGACCGTCCACAGCGCGGAGACGAAGAGCACGGCCAGCGAGCCGAGGTACGCCACGAGCAGCCAGAACAGCGGCGCCGCGAGCAGCGCCGCGAGGCGTACCCCGGCGTGGCGGTGCAGCCAGGAGGAGAGCCGGCGCACCGGCCCGCGGGCGATGGTGTCATCGCCCGCCGGCCGGTCCACCGTGGACAGAGCGGTCACGTGTCTCAGCCCTTGATCGTGGTCCAGGCCTGGGTCCAGGCCGCGTAGTCCTTGCACTTGACGTCGGTACGGCCGTCGAGGCACTGCTCCACCGGAGTGCTCCAGAACCAGACCTTGTCGAAGTACGCCTCGTCGGCGGCGTGGAACGTGGTGCAGTGGCTCTTGTCGGCCGTCTTGTCGCAGGAGAGCTTGTTCGCCGGGGCCTCGCCGAACCACTCCGCCACCGCGGCGTTCGCCACCGGGTCGATGATGTGGTTCATCCAGCGGTAGCCGCAGTTCGGGTGCTTGGCCTTGGCGGCGATCATCCAGGTGTCGGACCAGCCGGTCGCGCCCTCGGAGGGCAGGACCGCCTCGACGGGGGCGTTGTCGGCCTTGGTCAGGTTGACGATGACCTGCCACGCGGTGCCGACGACGGAGTCGCCGGACTTGAAGGCCTGCACCTCCTTGGTGTAGTCCGACCAGTACTCACCGATCAGCTCGTTCTGCTTCTTGAGCAGGTCCACGGCGGCGGCGAACTGCTTGTCGTCCAGCGCGTACGGGTTCTTGATACCCAGCTCCGGCTGGTGCTTCATCAGGTAGAGCGCCGCGTCGGCGATGTAGATCGGCGAGTCGTACGCCGTCACCTTGCCCTTGTACGGCGAGTTCGGGTCGAACACCGCGCTCCAGGACGTCGGCGCCGGGGTGACCTTGTCGGTGCGGTACATGAGCACGTTCGCGCCGCGGCCGTGCGGGATGCCGTACGCCGCCCCGTCGACCGAGTTCCACTGCTTGAGCTTCAGGCCGTCGAAGACGTCCTTGTAGTTGGGGACCAGGTCGGTGTTGACCGGGGCGACCTCACCGCCGTAGATCAGCCGCAGGGAGGCGTCGCCGGAGGCCGAGACCACGTCGTAGTCGCCGGTCTTCATCAGCGTGACCATCTCGTCGGAGGTGCCGGCGACCTTCACGTTGACCTTGCAGCCGGTCTCCTTCTCGAAGCCGGTGACCCAGTCGACCTTCGGGTCCGTGGAGCCGTTCTCGACGTACCCGGCCCAGGCGACGACGTTGACCTGGCCTTCGCCGGACCCGAGCGACGCCAGCTTGTCGATCTTGGGCGGTTTGATGCCGCCGGGGCCGGAGCCGCCGGGGGTGGCGCCGCCGTCGCCGCAGCCGGCCAGCGCGAGCAGGCCGGCCGCGGCGAGCGCGGTGAAGACTCGGGTGGTGCGCATCGGCGCTCTCCTTCTGGTTGTCGACTGGGGTCGGGGTGTTTCAACGGGGGCTGACGGGAACCGCGACGACGTGCTCGGCCCGCCAGGTCAGCCGGACCGGTTTGCCGCGCAGGGCCGCCACGTCGGCGGGGGAGGTCTGCTGGTTCTGCTGCATCGCGATGACGCGCGCCCCGGTGTCGAGGTCGACCACGAAGCGGGTGGCCGCTCCCGCGTAGATCACCTCGACGACCTGGCCCGCCGCGCTGATCTCCTCGGCGGACGCGGGCGCGCCGCCGAGTCGGATCTTCTCCGGGCGTACGGAGAACACGCCGTCGCGGCCGAGCACGGCGCGGGCGGTCTCATCCGCGAACAGGTTGGAGGTGCCCACGAAGCCGGCGACGAACGGGGTGCCCGGGCGCTCGTACACCTCGGCCGGCGTGTCGACCTGCTCGATCCGGCCCTGGTTGAACACCGCCACCCGGTCGCTCATGGTCAGTGCCTCCTGCTGGTCGTGCGTGACGAAGACGAAGGTGATGCCGACCTCGCGCTGGATGGCCTTCAACTCGACCTGCATCTCCTCGCGCAGCTTCAGGTCCAGCGCGCCGAACGGTTCGTCGAGCAGCAACACCGCTGGGCGGTTGACCAGGGCGCGGGCCAGCGCGACGCGTTGGCGCTGACCGCCGGACAGCGCGCCGGGCCGGCGCTCGCCGTACCCCTCGAGGCGGACCGTCCGCAGCGCCGCCGCCGCGCGCTCACGGCGCTCGGCGCGCGCCACCTTGCGCACGCGCAGGCCGTACTCCACGTTCTGCTGGACGGTCATGTGCGGGAAGAGGGCGTAGTCCTGGAAGACGGTGTTGACGTCCCGGTCGAACGGGGCGAGCCGGGTGACGTCGCGCCCGGCGAGCGTGACGGTGCCGGCGGTCGGCAGCTCGAATCCGGCGATCATCCGCAGCACCGTGGTCTTGCCCGACCCCGACGGCCCGAGCATGGAGAAGAACTCGCCGTCGGCGATCTCCAGGTCGATGCCGGCGACGGCCTCCACGGCGTCGAACGACTTACGCAGACCGGTCAGGCGGATCGCGGGTTCCGACACGGCGACGGGCTCCAACTCTTCAACGAATCATGAGAACACGAGCCGGCGTGGCGACGAATTCTTCAGCCGAAGGATAGAACTGCAACGGATACCGTAGTCAAGGGGTTGTTGCCGGATCGTTGGGTTGCCACCATGGCGCGGCGTCGCCCGCCGACGTCTGGTGCGCCCTGGGCGAAACACTGGACCGTTCCTTCTCGCGTCCCGGCATGGTCGGCTACGCGAGACTGGTGGGATCCGCCGACCGCACGGCGTCCGGGCCGCGGCCCCTTGCCGAGGGCTCGACGGTGCCCGGCTTCCGGGTGGTCGCCGCGGTCCCGGGACGTGAGCTGGTCCTCCAGGGACGCCATCGCTTCTCCTTCAGCACGACGGCGACATCGCCGTGGGCGAGCTCGCGGGCCACGCCCTCGAGGTCGTTGAACTCCGCCACCCGACTGGTCTAGGTCACGTCGTAGGGCGCGCCGACGTTCCCGTCGCGGCTGCGCGCCTGCCCGTCGGGGTCCGACCACGATGAGCGACTCGTCGACGGTGCCGTGATAGCAGTAGCTGTTGACCAGGATCCGCGGCCGTCCGGTGACCGCCCGCAGCAGCCGGATCGCCCACCGGTTGGCGTCGGTGGCGGTGAGGGCGAAGCTCCACTGCGGCAGCCCGAAGCGACGGGCCAGCTCGGCGCCGACGGCGGCGGCCTCCTCGGTGGGCAGCATCGTGCTCGCGCCGCCCAACTCGGCCAGGCGTCGCGTGACGGCCTCGACCACCGGTGCCGGGGAGTGCCCCGCCATCGCGGCCGTAGGCGCTCAGGGGGTGGCTGATGGACAGAGCAGCCGCTGTAGGGGGTTCACGCAAAGGTCGACCAAGGCGGTCGCGGGCGATGGTGAGCCGGAGGTCGGGGCCGGATCGGTGGTCGGGGGCGGTGTCGTGGTCGGGGCCGGACCAGTCGGGGCTGGCGTCGTGATCGGGGACGGACCGGTGGTCGGCGCGGGAGGGCTGGCCGGGGCGAGCCCGGTGGTCGGGGCCGGACGGGCGGCCGGAGCGGTGGCCGCGACCGTTGCCGCGGCGGAGGTGGCCCGGCTCGTCGTGCGCTGGCGCAGGACGGGTCCGTCTGCGGTACCGGCTCCCGGCGCGCCGGTCAGCGGCCCGTCCCTACCGCCGTCCGGCACCACCGGCCTGGCGGGGCTGCGCGGGGCGGTGGGGCCGATGGCGTGCACCGCGTCGGTGGTGGTGGCGATGCGGCTCGCGCCTGCGGCCGCCCGGTACGGCAGGCCGGCGGGCTCCGTCCGGAACGTGCCGGTAGGCAGCGTCGCGAATATCAACGCGACGACGGCCGTGACGGTGGCCACCCGGCGATCGGGACGCAGCGCGGTCAGCGGGGCGTGGCCCGGCTGGGCTGTCGGCGGCGGTGCCGGCCGGATGCGCTGGTGAGCGTCCCGCAGGGCGGCGGTCTGCGCGGCGACGGCGGCGCGTTGCCCGGTGGCGGCGGCGAAGGCGAGGGTGAGGTAGAAGCGGAAGTTCACGGTCGCTGCCCTCGGCACCAGCAGCCCGGCGAGCCGGCTTCCGTCGGTGGTGTGCAGCAGGGTGACGGGGAGGTCCGGGTGGTGTGCGGGCCCGACCATGTCCGCGTACCTCCATTCCCGCCCGCCGGCGCGGCCGGAGAAGGCCACCCGGTGGCTGGTCACGACGGCCATGCCGGCGTCGACGACCCGCAGCCCCGTCGGCAGGGCGCGGCCTGGTGCATCGACGCTGGCCGCGGCGACGGTCAGCCCCGGCGTGGGTAGTCCGGCGACGTGGCGCGCCTCGGCCTCGACCAGGTCCGCGGCCGGCAGCACCCGGTAGACGGCCTCGTCGTCGTCGAGGTCCACCGGCAGGCAGGCGCGCGGCAGCGTGTACCCGAGGAACACGGCGGCCTCGATCTGCAGCCGGATCAGGTGGTCGTTGCGGCGGTGCCAGACCTCGGTCGCGGTGTCGTGCGCCCGGCGTCGCCGGTCGTTCTCACGTTCCGACCAGGTGATCCGCCATCTGGGCTGCGCCGTCGACGGGACCGTGTCGATGGCGGGTGATTTCGCCGTCACACCCGGTACAACCGCTCGTGTTCCGACCAGGACACGCGCGGGGATCGATACTTCACGTTGTTTCCGATAGGAGAAGATTGAGCCGCGCCGGGACGTCAGCCGAGACGGTGAGCGCCGACGGGGCTGCCGCACCGAGCGGGTGCCACCGCCCGCCCGGCGGCGGCGGTCACGCGGGCAACCCCCTCAGGCGCTGCGGGCGAACAGGGCCAGGCGTACCCGGTTGGGGCTGCTGGTCTTGGTCATCAGGCTGGTGATGTGAGTCTTGACCGTGGTGACGCCGATGTGGAGCCGGCCGGCGATCTCGGTGTTGGACAGACCCTCGGCGACCAGGTTCAGCACCTCCTGTTCGCGTACGGTCAGTCCCTGGGTCGGCCGCGGCGTGTCGGCGCGGGCGTGCACCGCGCGCTGGACCAGACGCTGCAGCACCTCCTGGCTGAACGGGCTGTCGCCCGCGGCGGCCCGGCGGACGCCGTCCAGCAGGTCGGCGGGCGGTGCGTCCTTGAGCAGGAACCCGCAGGCGCCGGCGGTCAGGGCCGGATAGAGGTGGTCGTCGTCGCCGAACGTGGTCAGCACCAGGACGCGGGTGGCGGGGCGGTCGGCGAGGATGCGGCTGGTCGCGGTGATCCCGTCGACGCCGGGCATGCGCAGGTCCATGACGACGACGTCGGGGATGAGCCGCGCGGCGAGGGAGATCGCCTCGCGGCCGTTGTCAGCCTCGCCGACGACCTCGATGTCGGGCTGGGCGTCGCAGAGCATGCGCAGGCCCGCACGGATGAGGTGCTGGTCGTCGACCAGCAGGACGCGGATCATGCCAACTCCGGCGCGTGCGGCCCGGCCGAGGCTCCACGTTCGCGGGGCACCGGCGCGACGGCGGGCGGGAGGGGCGAAGCCGTCGGCACGGAGGCGGACGCGGCGGCCGCGGCCGGAAGGACGGTGCGGACCCGCCAACCCGCTCCGGTCGGACCTGCCTCCAGCTGGCCGCCGAGGACTTCGACGCGCTCACGCATGCCGGTGAGGCCGTGGCCGCCACCGGGCGGCACCGCCGGCACCCGGCCGCGCCCGTTGTCCGAGACCTCCCAATGGACGGCCCCGTCGACCACGGAGACCGACACGCGCGCCAGCGCTGACGTGCCCGCATGCTTGGCCACGTTGGTCAGCGCCTCCTGGGTCAGTCGCAGCACCGCCAGGCCCCGAACCGCATCGAGCGCACCGACCGCCGGGTCGATGTCGGCCTCCACCGTGACACCGGCTTGGCGGGCCCGATCGACCGCCGCGCCGAGAGCCGCCGGAAGCGCCGACGGCTCGATCGCGGTCAGCGCCGCGTCACCGCGTACCCCGTCGGGGTGGCGCAGCACCGCGACCAGCCGGCGCAGATCCGCCAAGGCCGCGGTCCCCGTGCCATGCACGTCGTCGAACACCTCGCCCACCCGCGGATCCAGGTCGGTGAGCACGTGCCGGGCCACGCCGATCCGCAGCACCATCGACGCCACATGATGCGCGACCACGTCGTGCAGCTCGCGGGCGATGGCGCTGCGTTCGTCGGCGCGCGCGGCGCGGCTCTCCGACTCGTGCCGGCGCTGCTCCTCCGCCGCCCGCTCCTCGGCCTGCCGGCCGAGTTCCCGGGTGGTCCGGATGACCAGACCGAGCAGCAGCGGCACGCCGACCTCGACAGTCAGCCCGAAGACGCCGGAGAGGAACCGTCGGAACGGATCGCCGATCGAATCGACCAGGTCGACCGTGGCCAGCAGCCCGGCGGCCAGCCAGATGATCCGGGGCCGGTGCGCCCACATGGCCAGCTCGAGCAACGCCCAACTGGCGCCCACCTGATTGATCATCGTGTCGTCGATGACCCCGATCGCGACCGCCAGCAGCGCGGCCTGCCCCACCAGGTTGACCAGCGGCCGGCGGTGGAAAACCAGTGCGACCGCGAACGCGACCGCCGCGAGGATCCACTGCGTGGCCGTCGGCGAGCGTCCGGCGTGGGTGCCGAAGACCAGATAGCCGACGCCGCTGAGGTCGAGCAGCAGCATCCGCACGCGCGTGTCGCGCGCGTCGAACAGCCGTCCCACCCACCCCACGGCGATCAGCCTAGGCGCTGCGGCTCGGGGACAGGAACGGCCGCCGGCCCGACCCACCTGGCCCGGACCCCGAGGTAGGCGGCCAGGCCGAGCGGTCCCAGCAGGATCGTCAGCACCAGCACCGGAGCCATGACCAGCGCGGGCACCCCCCGTTCCCGGCTGTCGAGCCACGCCCACCGGCCGGCGAACAGATCGAACGCGATCATGTGCGCCCAGGCCGCCGCCGCGCCGTCCGCGGTGCCGAGCAGATCGCGCACACCACCCAGGGTCGGCGACGTCACGGCCGGCAGCACGTCGTCGATCGCCGGGAGCACCAGCATCGCGTAGATCACCAGGACCGGGAGCACGATCAGCGGCGACCCGATGATCCGGGCCGTCCGGGACCAGTGCGGCAGCAGGATCATCAGCGCCCAGAACGGCGCGGCCACCGCGAACGTCAGCGTGAACAGCGTCGCGGTCATGCGGCCAGCGCCAGTTCCGGGCCGCGCCGGCGAGCCACGACCACGCCGGCGGCGGTCGCGGTCGCGACCACCAGGGCCGCCACGGCGGCCAGCGTGAGCGGGTCCGGACGCAGCAACGGCTGCCCGTGCAGGGCCTGCCAGGTCAACAGCATCGTGAGTACGCCGTAAGCCCCGCCCGCGACGACCAGCAGTCGCACCCGGGTGCGCCCATCCAGCCGCGTCCCGAGGAACCGGCTCAGCAGGATCGCCAGGATCGGCAGCGCCTGCAGGGCGTGCAGTCCCACGAAGTGCCCGATCCGCAGATCCCCGCCGGTGGTGCTCCAGCCGACCAGCGGCAGCCCCGGCCCGCCGTCCGGTACGCCCACGCTGTGCGCCCCGCTGATCCCCTCGATCCCGGTGGCCCGCCCGGGCAGCACCATCGGTACCGCCGCGAGCATGCCCAGCAGGGACAAGCCGAGCCCCAGCCCGACCGCGTACCGAGCGACCCGGTCGGCGATCGGCTGACGCAGTACCACGATCCCGATGACGAAGTGCGCGACGAACAGCACGATGATCGACGCGCCCATCACCTGCCACAGGGCGGCGTTCAGCGGGGTCGTCTCGTTGTAGTGGCTGGTCGTGCCCCGTAGCACCTGTCCGACGATCACCACCATCTCGGCCAGCGACATCGCGACGATGACGGTGCCTGCCCACTCCGCGATCCGGCTGCGTCGCGGCAGCAGGGAGAGCATCCAGGCGAGGGTGGTGCCGTACAGCACGAAGGACACGGCGAACTTGAACGGTTTGAGCCAGATCGGCACGCCGGTGAGGACGCGAGGGTCGGCGAAGATGCCGACCGCGGAGACGACGGCGAGCACCGCCATCGCCGAGACGAAAACCATCAGTGGGCGGTGCCAGTGTGCCGCCCGGTGCAGTGCGGTAGTCATACCTGTAGATGCTGGTGAACCGGCCCCCGGGCCGCGCCCGACCGCGAGCCGCGGTTGCGGCCGACGGTCGGAGCACGGTCTCCTCCCTGGGGAGGAGGCGGAATACCCAGCCCGGGAACGAGGTCGTCACCCCCGTTGCCCGCCTGACGACCGGCGTCATCCTGCGCGCCGTGCCGCCCTACTCGGAGGACCCAGCAGCGCCCACGCCATCGCCGCGACCCGTCAGATCTGCGCCGTCCCCGTGGCCGGCAGGAGGGTGCAGGCCGGCGAGACGGCATGGTCCGATCCCGTCCCGGGCGCCGGGGACTCGGTCCTGCCGCTGACCGCCGGGGACGGTGATGCACCGGCGCAATTCATGATCTACAGCGGTGAGCCGATCCGGGAACCGATAGCAACGTGACAGACATCGACGGCTTGCGCAGATAGGTGCCTCCCGCCACCGGCGCTATGGGCGGCTCTTGCTGGCCCGGTCGACGCCCTTGTGCACCCGCACGGTGCGGTCGATGAGCTCGCGCAGCGAGCTCTCGTCGACGTCGTCGAGCCGTTTCAGGTAGAGGCATCCCTTTCCGGTCTTGTGCGGACCGAGCCGGTCGAGCACCGACGCGTGCCGCTCCTCGAACCCACCCACCAGGTAGACGACGAGTTGCTGCTTACGCGGCGAGAAGCCCGCCAGCGGCCAGTCGCCCGTGCGGCCGCTCTGGTAGGTGTAGCGGTAGCTGCCGAAGCCGACGATGCTCGGGCCCCACATCACCGCGGGCTCGCCGGTCACCTCGCGCAGAATGGTGCAGAGGCGCTCCGCGTCGGCCCGTCGGCGTTCGTCAGGAACTGCGGCCAGGAAGTCCTCGACGCTGGCGTCTGTCGGCACGGTCACCGGCTGCTTGGATGTCGCCATGACGCCATGCTCCCACGCCCGCTCCTGCGTCCGCTTCGCGTGGGTGATGAGCGGAGCTGCACATCGGACAGTCTGGCATCGGTCTATGACAGAGTTGGAAGCGACCGCACTGGCAGCCCCGCTGGCCCCGATGACGGCCACCAACTCGCCTGGTTCGATGCTCAGCGAAACGTCGCGCAGGATGTGGTGCCCGCCGCGGACCACCTGCCCGAGCCGCTCGGCCCGTACCCGCACTCCAGGTTGGCGGGAGGGTCCTGCGGGATTGGTCGGATCGGTGGCGCTTGCCCGCGTCAGCGCGCGACCGCGACGGGTTCCCGCGCGGTCGGTCCGTCGATTCCCAGGTCGGTCAGGTCGCGCAGCCGGCGGACGGGGGAGAGGAGCAGGGCCAGCGGCGCCAGCGCCACCGCCCCGACCGCCGACCCGACCAAACTGGTCGTGCCGGCGGCCCACCAGCGCCAGAACACTCCGGCCCCCTGCCTGACGGTCATGCCGTCGACCCCCGTTCACGAGCCAGTGCGTCCCAATTTGAAACGGACTATAGTCGACGAGGTCGGTCAGGTGGGTAGGTGGCACATGAAGCGGGCGGACCTCGGCGACGCCGACTGCGGGATCGCACAGGCCCTCGGCGTGCTCGGCGACTGGTGGACCTTCCTGATCCTCCGCGACATCGCCGGCGGCACCACCCGGTTCGAAGCGTTGCAGGGTGAGCTCGGGGTCAGCCGACGGGCCCTCACCGAACGCCTCGTCGCCCTGGTCGAGCACGGGGTGCTGCACCGGCAGCCGTACTCCGCCCACCCGCCGCGCTACGACTACCTCCTCACCCGCAAGGGCGAGGGACTGTTGCCGGTGCTGGTCGCCCTGCAGGACTGGGGAACCCGGCACGTCATGGGCGACGGCGACCTCACCGCCACCGCCGACGCCGGCTCCGCCGAGGCGCGTCGCGTGCATCAGCTGATCGGCCGCCGACTCCCGAAGCTGACGCTGCTCCGGCACGACGGCGTCGCGGAGGCGCCGGCCGTCGTCGGCCGGTGGACCGTGCTCTACCTCTTCCCCGGGGCGTTCGCGCCCGGCGCCCAGGGCCTCCCGCCGGACTGGGAGAACATCCCCGGCGCCGTCGGGTGCACCCTCGAATCCCGCACGTACGCCGACCGGCACGAGCTCCTCCGCGCCGCCGGTGCCGAGGTACGCGGGGTCAGCACCCAGCGCCCCGACCAGCTGCGCGAGTTCGTCGAGCACGCCCGGCTGCCGTACCCGCTGCTGTCCGACCAGGACGGTCGGCTCGCCGCCGGCCTGCTGCTGCCGACGTTCCGGGCGGGCGGGGTGGACCGGTTCAAGCGGCTGACCCTGTTGGTCGACCCGGGTGAGGTCGTCCGCGCCGTGCAGTTCCCGGTGACCGACCCGGCCGGCTCGGTCGACGAGATGCTGGACCACGTCGGGCGGCAGCCCAGCCGCTGAGCGCCCGGGGGAAACCCGGGTGCCGGCTGGGGCCCGGTCGCCGAGGATGTGCGCAGTGAGCGGGCGTGGGGACGGAACCGGAGACGGGGGAGGACTGGTTCACCGCCTGGCGTGCCATGGATCCCGCCGTCCGCGCGGTGATGCGCTCGTACACCGTCCGGGAGTCCGCCCGGAGCGGAAGATGCGGGGGCTGAGCTCGGGCGGGATACCTGGGCCGGTGTCCGCGACCTCCACCACCAGCTGGTCGCCCGCGCGTCCGGGATGCAGCGTCAGCACGCCCCGGTCACCCATGACGGCCGGCGCGTTGTCGATCAGGTTGGTCCAGACCTGATTCAGCTCGGCCGCGTATGCGGGGACCGGCGGTAGCGCTCACCGTGCCGACGGCGGACGTCCCGGGCGACCGCCCGGGACACCACCGGATCGTCGTTGACGGTCAGGATCACCGGGTTTGCCATGGCGCCCATGAAACCGTCCTGGACCTACCGCCCGCGCCTGCTCCGGTCACCACGCCGACGGCGCCGGCGGCGGCACGACCGGGGGCCGGTCGTCGCAGGTGATGGTGTTCGGCAGCAGCCACGGCGCGAGCCACCCGCCGTCGTTCCCACCGAGATCGGCGAGGCTGAACTCGGAGCCGGCCGGGGTGAAGTGGAACGAGCCGCAGTTGTTGACGCCCACCGCCCCCACGTTGCGCGCTTCCACGTCGGCGAAGGACGCCGAACCCGCCGCGCGGGCGCTGACGACCGAGGTGCCGGTGCCGTCGACCCGGATGTCGCGGAAGTGGATGCCCGTAATCGAGTATTTGTCCTTCACCGGCCAGTCGCTGACCAGCATGATCGCGTTGTACGTGTTGTCGAGGAAGGCGTCCCCGGCCACCTCGATGTCGGCGTCGATGCTGCGGTCCAGCGCGTAGAACCAGATCGCGCCGAGGCCGATGTTCCAGTTCAGCTCGTGGCCGCCGGCGCGGACCGTGGTGTTGTCGGTGATCCAGAGCCCGCCGGTGAACGGCTCGGCGCCGAACCGGGATCCGACCTGGATGGCGCTGCCCTCGCGCACCGGATCGGCGACGAGGTTGTTCGACACCGTGTTGTCGGTGCCGCCGTAGAGGGCGATGCCGTTGGCCAGGACCGGGGACTGGACGGTGTTGTGGTCGAACGTGTTGTGGGCGTTGCCGGTCTTCTCCGACCACATCGCCAGCCCGTCGTCGCCGGTGTTGCGGACGAAGGTCTGCGACACCCTGGAGTGGGTGACCCCGGTGTGGAAGTTCAGGCCGTCGGCGATCTGGTCGGCGATGAGCGTGTTACTGACCCGCAGGTCGGTCATCGGCCCGTCGAACCACATTCCGACCTTGGTGTGGTGCAGGTAGAGCCCGTCGATGGTGGAGTGGTTGAATGCCCCGCCGATGGCGTTTACCTGGTCGGTGTCGACGCGTTCCCGGACGTCGCCCTCAATGGCGAACCCGGAGAGGTGGACGTCGCTGCTGCCGCCGACGGATGCGTCCCGGCCGTAGAGGCCGACCCCGGTGTGCACCGAGCCGTCGGCCGCCGGGGTGTCCAGGGTGACCTCACGGCCCTTGAGCACGGTGTACCAGCTGCCGGCGCCCTCGATCGTCACGTCGTCGACGACGATGTGCCGGTTGACCTGGTAGGTCCCCGGCGGGAGGTAGACGGTCCGGTGCGTCCGGCGGGCGAACGAGATCGCCCGGTCGAGCGCGTCGGCCGAGTCGCGCCGGCCCGACGGGTCGGCACCGAAGGCGACGACGTTCACCGCGCGCGGCGCGAGGTGCGGCGGCCCGACGAGCTGCGAGTCCAGCAGGTCGATGACCGTCCACGCGGCGTTGCTGGCGGCGGGGGCCGTCAACCGGACGACCTCGCCGGCGGGGTGGGCGCGGCCCAGCAGCAGGCGCTGTTCATCGTAGAAGTGGTGGGGCCGGAACGGTGTCGTGATGGTCGGCGCGGGTGTGGTGGACGCCGGGACGCAGGAGCACTCGGTGATCCACCAGTCGGGGTGGAGCAGCCCGGCGTCGGGGTCGTTCGTGAACGGGTACTGGTTGTAGAGCCACGCGTACTGCGAGGTGAGGGTCATCGTCCGGGCCCGACCGTGGCCGACGGTGACGTCGAGGGGCGCGGTGATGCCGACGCCGTCGGGGGAGTCCGGGATGCTGTAGCGCACGGTGATCGCGTTCGCCGCAGCCGGCAGGGTGAACTCGACGTACTGCCCGGGGGCGAGCCGCACCGCCCGGCGGCCGGAGGCCTCGCCCGGCAGCGTGTATGCCGTCCGGTCCGGACCGATGACGGTGCCGGTCGTGCGCGCGTTCTCCGCCTCCTGTTCGATGAAGTCGACGGCGGCGCCCCGTCCGGCGACCAGCGCCGGGTCGAGGCCGGCCCGGGTCACCACCGGTGCCGGGCCGGTGGGTCCCGAGCCAGCGGCGGCGGTGCCCCCGGTCAGCACGCTGAGGCCCACCGCCGTGGTGGCAGCCGCGATCCGTACGGCAAGGGGGCGCCCACGCCCCGGTGCCGCGTTGTCGTCGTAGCTTCCGTACATCGGATGACCCACTCTCTCGGGCTGGTCTGACGGAGGTTCGCTCATGTTATTGCTGAGCTTTGTAAATATTCAAGCATCACTTTGTCGATAAATTGCGAACTGGGCCGTGCCTCCCGCCGCGGAGGACCGATGAGGAGATCAGGACCTCCGCCGACGCCGCTCGCTGCCGCGCGGAGTGCCAGGGCGTGCCGAATGATTGACATTTCCGGGCATCTGACGGTGCAGTTCTTGCAAGAATCCGACGTACGATTGCCGCCGTGACGAAACGGTTGACTGAGGTGGCCCGCAAGGCGGGCGTCAGCGAGGCCACCGTGAGCCGGGTGCTCAACGGCCGCGGCGGCGTCTCCGAGGCCACCAGGACTGCGGTGCTGACCGCGCTCGACGTGCTCGGCTACGAGCGTCCCACCAAACTGCGTGGCGAACGCGCCCGGCTGGTCGGGCTGGTCCTGCCCGAGCTGCAGAACCCGATCTTCCCGGCGCTCGCCGAGGTGGTGACCGGCTCGCTCGCCCAGCGGGGCTTCACCCCCGCGCTGTGTGCCCGCACCATCGGCGGGGTGTCCGAGGCGGACTACGTGGAGATGCTGCTGGACCACCAGGTCTCCGGCGTCATCTTCGCCGGTGGCTCGTACGCCCTCGCCGACGCCCCGCACGAGCACTACCGGCGGCTGACCGACCGGGGGCTGCCGGTGGTGCTGGTCAACGCGGGCGTGGACGAGCTGAGGTTCCCCCGGGTCTCGACCGACGACGCGGTGGCCGTGGAGCAGGCGTACGGGCACCTGCGTTCGCTCGGGCACGAGCGGATCGGCATGGTGCTCGGCCCCGAGGACCACGTCCCGTCGCGGCGCAAGCTCGCGGCGATGGACCGGATCGCCGGCTGGAGCGACCCGGGGGAGTGGGTGGAGCGGTCGAGCTTCTCCATGGAGGGCGCCCGGGTGGCGGCCACCAAGCTGGTGAACCGGGGGATCACCGGCATCGTCTGCGCCAGCGACGTCCTCGCGCTGGGGGCGATCCGCGCGGTCCGCCGGCTGGGCCGCGCGGTGCCGGAGGACGTCTCGGTGGTCGGGTTCGACGACTCGGCCTTCATGACCTGCACCGATCCGCCGCTGACCACCGTGCGACAGCCGATCGAGACGATGGGTCAGGCGGCCGTCCACCTGCTGGTGACCCAGATTGAGGGCGCCGGCGTGCTCGGCGACGAGCTGCTCTTCGAACCGGAGCTGGTGGTGCGCGGTTCGACCGGGCCGGCGCGGGCCGCGACCGGGTAGCGCGGGACGGAGCACAAAAGGACGGACCCTCCCAGGTCCGTCCTTTTTTGCGTGCGGAACGGCGCCAGTCCTCGTCTTTCATATTTCGGTTCAGTTCTTGCGCGACGTGGTCCGGCTTTGTATCGTCATCGCCACGAAACATTCCGTGCCAGAGAACTAGATCAGTAGCAGGTTTGGCCGCGGTGACGATCGCCGCAGATCAGCGAAGGTCATGGAGACTCCCGTTCCCGAAGGGATGGACAGATGTCCGTACCGAAGTACCGGAAGGCTGCGGCGTTAGCGCTCGTGGCCGGCCTGGGGCTCAGCCTTGCGGCTTGCTCCACGAAGAGTGACGACGCAAAGACCGATGCAAGCGGCAAGGTCACCATCACCGTCGACTGCCAGCCGGTCGGCTCCCAGAAAGAGCTGCTGAAGAACTGGAACGACGATGTCGTCGAGTTCCAGCGGCAGAACCCCAATATCCTCGTCAAGAGCGTCAGCGTCGGCGAGCAGTGCAACAACCCGCCGGACTTCACCGCTCGCCTCGCCGGCGGCACCGTGACCGACCTGTTCTACGGGTACATGACCGATCTCCAGCAGGTGCTCGACTCCGGTCAGGCGATGGACATCACCGAGTTCGCCAACAAGGACACGGTCCCGACCTGGGACAGCGTCGACCCGGCGCTCAAGGAGGTCTTCACCGACGGCGGCAAGCTCTACGCCGTCCCGGTGAAGAACTACTCGATGGGCCTGGTCTACAACAAGGTTCTGTTCCAGCGGGCGGGGCTCGACGTGAACAACCCGCCCAAAACGTGGGGCGAGGTCCGGGCCGCCGCCAAGAAGATCTCCGCGCTTGGCAACGGCATCGCCGGCTACTCGGAGTACAGCGCCGGCAACACCGGGGGCTGGCACTTCACCTCCTTGCTCTACTCCCAGGGCGGCCAGATGCTGACCGCCGACGGCAGGAAGGCCGACTTCAACAACGCGATGGGCAAGCAGGTCCTGCAGAACCTCAAGGACATGCGGTACGGCGACAACAGCATGGGCGACCGCCAACTGCTGCAGTGGGCCGACCTGCTGACCAATGCCGGCGCGGGCAAGGTCGGCATGTTCGTCGGCGCGCCGGACGCCACCCAGGCGATCGTCAGCCAGTTCCAGGGCAAGTTCCAGGACTGGGCGATGGCCCCGCTGCCCGGCCAGGACGGCCCCGCGAAGGGGACGCTCGGTGGTGGCGAGGGTTACTTCTTCAAGAAGGGCCTCTCCCCCGAGCAGGTCAAGGCCGGTCTGAAGTGGATCGCGTACCAGAAGCTGACGCCGGGCAAGGGCCAGTTCGACTACGTCCGGGCCAAGCCGCAGAACTACCCGGTGGGCCTGCCCCAGCCGCTGCTCTTCGCCAACGGCAGCGACGCGCAGAAGCAGGAACTCGAGTTGCGCAAGGCGAACGCGAACGTCGACACCGCGAACTTCGCGGTCTTCGAGGCGAACCCGGTCCCGATCAAGGGTGAGCCACGCAACGCGCAGGCGATCTACGCGGTGCTCGACGCCGCGATGTCCGGCGTGCTGACGAACCCGAACGCGAACATCGACGTGTTTCTCAAGACGGCCGAAGGAAAGGTCAACCAGCTCCTGGCCGCCGAAAAGTGATCCGAAGGTGTGGGGGCTGGCCCGCCGCCGGCCCTCACACCGTCCGCGTCGCACCGTCGGCGTCACTGACTCACGCAGGAGTTGCCTTGGCGATCACCACCGTCCCGGGGACCAAGACAGAACCGGGTCGCCCCGCGTCGCCGTACCCCGCAGGGTCGCAGCGGACGAGCGTCGGCCGCAAGGTACGCGACAATCTCACCGGGCACGCGTTCCTGATCGGCGCGGTGATCTGCTTCGCGTTCTTCTCCTGGTATCCGATGATCCGCGGCGTCGTCATGAGCTTCCAGCGCACCCGGCGCGGAGTCACGACCTGGGTCGGCTGGGACAACTACGACCGCATCATCGCCGACCCCAGCTTCTGGACGGCCTGGAAGAACACGTTCTACTTCACCATTCTCGCGCTGATACTCGGGTACGCGGTGCCGTTCTTCGTAGCGATCCTGCTCAACGAGTTTCGCCACGCGACGGGCTACCTGCGGATCCTGGTCTACCTGCCGGTGATGCTGCCGCCAGCGTCGGCGCTTTTTCTCTTCAAGTTCTACGCGTACGACCCCGGCGACGCGGGACTCTTCAACTCGATCCTCAAGGCGCTGCACCTGCCGACATCGCAGTGGATGCAGTCCCCCGAGATTACGATGCCGGCGATGGTGATCGCGTCGACCTGGATGAACATGGGCGGCGCGGTACTGATCTACCTGGCGGCACTGCAGAACATCCCCGGCGAACTCTACGAAGCGGCCGAGCTCGACGGCGCCGGGATCTGGCGGCGGATCCGCAACGTCACGATCCCGCAGACCCGGCTGATCCTCGCGCTCCTGGCGATGCTGCAGATCGTCGCCACGATGCAGTTCTTCATCGAACCGCTGATCCTCGCGAACGGTACGGGCGCGGAGGACTCCGCGACCTCGGTGGCGTACCTCATCTACCAGCACGGGTTCTTCCAGAACGACCTCAACGGCGCCGCGGCGCTCGGCGTGATCATGCTCGTGGTGCTGGCCGGCTTCTCCGCCGTCTACGTGCGGCTCAGCTCGAAACAGGACTAGGACGGGACGACCCATGGCACAGGACTCCGGGACCCGGACCCTCATCTCCCAGGCTCAGCTTCGACGGGGGAGCGGCAGGGTTATCTACTGGACGCTGCTCGCCGTCGTCGTCGTGGGCTTCACGCTCGTCTTCCTCGGGCCGCTCTACTGGATGGTCACCGGCGCGCTCAAGTCCGGCCAGGAGATCGCGCAGACCCCGCCATCGCTGTTCCCGAAGGATCCCCAGTCGCAGAACTACGCTGATGCGTGGAACAACCTGAACCTCGCCAAGCTGCTGTTCAACACGTTCTACTACGCGGCTGGCGCGCTGCTGTTCCAACTCGTCCTCGACACCGCCGCGGCGTACGCCTTGTCGAAGCTTCGACCGGTGTTCGGCAACGTGATCCTCGGCCTGATGCTGGCGACGCTGATGATCCCGGCGATGGTCCTCATCGTTCCGCAGTACGTGACCGTGATCGACCTGCCGATCCTGCACATCAACCTGCTCGACTCGCCGTTTGCGATCTGGCTGCCCGCCGTCGCGAACGCGTTCAACATCTTCCTGCTGAAACGGTTCTTCGACTCGATCCCAGAAGAGCTGATGGCGGCGGCCCTCATGGACGGGGCGACGCCGCTGCGCACGCTGTGGTCGATCATCCTGCCGATGTCGCGCCCCATCCTCGGCGTCGTCTCGATCTTCGCCGTGACGGCGGTCTGGAAGGACTTTCTCTGGCCGAAGCTGGTCATGCCGTCGCCCGAGACCCGGACGGTCAGCGTCGGCATCTACGCCTTCTCGGGTGGTACGCCCATGAACGTGGTGATCGCCGCGTCGGTCATCGCCGCGATCCCGACCGTCATCGTCTTTCTGATCTTCCAGCGGAACATCATGTCCGGTCTGACCACAGGCAGCCTCAAAGGATAGCCCCGAAGATGCAGACGCTGAGCATTGCAGCCCTCAGGCGGGCTCGATGAAGGGCTGACCGCACCGCCGCACCACCAGCGCAATCTCCCGCGGCGAACAACGACCGTCCGCCTGATGCACATTCAGGTCCGGCGAACCCGCCGACGAACTGACGCAGAAAGCAGGTGCTCGTGTCCACACCAGACAATGGTCCGTGGTGGCGTGGAGCGGTGATCTACCAGGTGTACCCACGTAGCTTCGCCGACGGCAATGGCGACGGCATCGGCGACATCGCCGGCATCCGGTCCCGGCTGAATCACCTGTCCGCGCTCGGCGTCGATGCGATCTGGTACAGCCCCTGGTACCCCTCCCCGATGGCCGACGCCGGCTACGACGTGGCCGACTACCGCGACATCGACCCGGTTTTCGGCACCCTGGCCGAGGCGGAGGCGCTGATCACGGAGGCACACGCGCTCGGCATCCGGACCATCGTCGACGTGGTGCCGAACCACTGCTCCGACGTGCACCCCTGGTTCCAGGCGGCACTCGCCGGCGGCCCGGAGGCGCCCGAGCGCGAGCTGTTCTGGTTCCGCCCGGGTCGCGGCCCGGACGGCTCGCAGAAGCCCACCGACTGGGTCTCGCCGTTCGCCGGCGACACCTGGACCAGGACCACCAACCCGGACGGCACGCCGGGCGACTGGTACCTGCACCTCTTCGCCCCGCAGCAGCCCGACTTCAACTGGGACCACCCCCGGGTGCGCGCCGAGTTCGAGGACATCCTGCGGTTCTGGCTCGACCGGGGCGTGGACGGCATCCGGATCGACTCGGCGGCGATGCTGGCCAAGGACCCGACGCTGCCCGAAGCCACCCCGGACGGCCCGAACCCGTTCGTCGACGTGGACGCGGTGCACGAGATCTACCGCAGCTGGCGGCGGATCGCCGACAGCTACCCCGGCGAGCGGGCGCTGATCGGCGAGGTGTGGCTGCCCGACCATGAGCGGTTCGCCAACTACCTCCGCCCCGACGAGCTGCACGCGGCCTTCAACTTCGACTTCCTCGGCTGTGCCTGGGAGCCGGCCGTGCTGCGGGCCTGCATCGACGCGACGCTGGCCGCGCACGCCCCGGTCGGCGCCCCGGCCACCTGGGTGCTCTCCAACCATGACGTCACCCGGCACGTCACCCGGTACGGCCGGGCGGACACCACGTTCAGCTTCGCCGCCAAGCGCGAGGGGACCCCCACCGACCTGGAGCTGGGCACCCGGCGGGCCCGGGCCGCCGCGTTGCTCTCCCTCTCGCTGCCCGGCGCGGCCTACGTCTACCAGGGCGAGGAGCTGGGCCTCTGGGAGGTCGAGGACATTCCCTACGAGCTGCGCCACGACCCGATGTTCGCCCGCTCCGGCCGGGTCGACCCCGGCCGGGACGGCTGCCGGGTGCCGCTGCCGTGGACCGGCGACGCACCACCGTTCGGGTTCAGCCCGGACAGCGCGGCGGTGGCCCCGTGGCTGCCGCAGCCGGCGGACTGGAAGGACCGCACGGTCCGCGCGCAGACCGGCGACCCGCACTCGATGCTCGAGCTGTACCGGGCCGCCCTCGCCATCCGCCGGACCAACCCGGCGCTCGGCGACGGCGACCTGACCTGGCTGCCCGCGCCCGCGGGGGTGCTGGCGTACCGCCGGGGCGGCGGATTCCGCTGCCTGGTCAACCTCGCCGACGCGGCGGTGCCGCTGCCGCCGCACGAGCGGCTGCTGCTGGCCAGCGGGCCGCTCGACGATGACCTGCTGCCGCCGGACACCGCCGTCTGGCTGCGTACCGCCGAGGAGCCCGGCGGGCCGGCGGTCCCGGCCTGACCCGCGCCGCGGCGTCGGCGGTCCGTCCCGACCGCCGGCGCCGCGCCCCAGAACGGAAGGAGGTACGAGGGAGCACCCGCCACGCCGCACGTACACGGGGGACCTGGCCCGCCTGACTAGGTGCGGCGGGCTCGTGGTCGCCCCCGAGGCTGGCACGCCACCCCGAACGTCCGGCGCGTCCTGGCTCCTTTCCCTGGGGCCCGAGCCCGGCGCACAATGAGCCGAGGCCGGCGGAGGATGATCCGCAGGCGGCGCGGACGCGGTCGGCGCCCAGTCCCGGGGAGCATGGTGGACGGTCAGTCGCTGGTCGGCAGGATCGCGCGGGTGGTGCACCCGCTGCGCGGCGGTGACCGCCCGGGGGAGGTGCGCGTCGTGGTGGACGGCATCGCCCACTATTACCTCGCGTACACGTCGGTGCCGGTCCCGGCCGGCGCCGAGGTACTGATCATCAACAACCGTGGCGCGCGTCAGGTCGACGTCGAGCCATGGCCCACCGTGGCCGGGAGCGGTAGCTCCCGGTAGGCAGAAGGGTCACTCCAGTGTTCGGATACCGCGTGCCCGCTCCCAACGAGGCGTTGCTCATCAGCGGACGAAAGCAGCGGGGAGCGGATGCGCTGCCCTTCAAAATCGTCACCGGACACGGCGTCTTCGTGGTGCCGGTCCTCTCCAAGGCCACTCGGCTGACACTGGCCATGCAGGAGGCCGAGGTGACCGAGGACTGCTACACCAAGCAGGGCATCACGCTGACCGTGCAGGCCGTCATCGCGTTCAAGGTCGGCGACGACCACGAGTCCATCGCCGCCGCGGCCCGCCGCTTCCAGGGCGACCAGACCCAGATGCCGACCCTGGTCGGGCGGATCTTCAGCGGTCACCTGCGCAGCATCATCGGCAGCATGACCGTCGAATCGATCATCCGCGAGCAGCAGACCCTCGCAGACGCCATCGTGGACGCCAGCAAGACCGAGATGGCCCGGATCGGCCTCGCCGTCGACTCGCTGCAGATCAGCAGCATCGACGACAAGGGCGTCGGCTACATCAACGCGCTCGCCTCGCCCCACCAGGCCAAGGTCAACCAGGACGCCAAGGTGGCGCAGGCCGCCGCGGACCAGGCCAGCGCCATGGCGCAGCAGGAGAGCGTGCGGCACCAGGCCGAGTACGCCCGGCAGACCGCCATCGCCCGGGCCCAGTACCAGGCAGAGATCGACCAGGCGCAGCAGACGGCGGCCCAGGCCGGCCCGCTGGCCGCGGCCCGCGCCCAGCAGGAGGTGCTGGGCGAACGCGCGTTGGTCGCCGAGCGTAACGCCGAGCTGCGACAGGCCGAGCTGATCGCCGAGGTGATCCGACCCGCCCAGGCCGAGGCCGAGCGGATCCGCACCCTGGCCCAGGCGCAGGCCGACGCCACCCGGCTCTCCGCCGAGGCGGCCGCCGCGCAGGACCGGATCGCCCTCGACCAGCGGCTCATCGAGCAACTGCCCGACCTGCTGCGCGCCGCCGCCGCCGGACTGCAGGGCGCCAACGTCACCGTGCTCAACGGCGCCGAGGGGCTCAGCAGTGTCGTCGCGTCATTGGCCGGTCAGGGCATGGCGCTGTTGGACGCCGTCCGCAGCGGGGTGACGCCGGCCACCGGCCCGACCGTGGACCGTGCCGCGGTGAACGGCACGCCGGTCACCCGGGCCTGATCCCGGATCACCCGGCCATCATCGTCGGCCGGCGCTCGTCGGGCCGCCGCCGTTCGGGCGCCGGGCCCTACGCGTTCCGTGCCCGCCACCGCCGGTACGCGTACAGGACTCCGCTGGCCAGGAAGAGGGCGGCGCTGACGAGCAACCAGCGGGCGAGGAACGGCTGCTGGTCCTGCCCGGTCGCGGCCAGGTAGGTCTCCCGGCCCTGCCGGAGAATGCCGGGCAGGTAGACCAGGAACAGCAGCGCCGCGGCCAGCGCCGGCACGCGGAGGTGGTTCAGCAGCGACGGCCCGGACGCCGGCCGGGCCCGTCGCTCGCCCACCGCCGCCCGCAGCGCCCGGTCGGCCGAGCCGTAGATCGGGAACAGGACGAAATCGTGGGCGATCGCCGCGCCGACGAACCAGAGCAGCATCCGCCCGGCGGTCGCCTCCCCGGCCAGCCGCAGGGCCACCCAGCCGGCGACGGCGAAGCAGCCGACGAGCAGCAGCAGGTGCCGCCCGGGCGCCCCGTACGCCGCCCGGAACCGCACCGCGACGTCACGCATCGGGTTGCCTCCGGAACTCGATCTCCGCCACCCACTTGGTGCAGTGCACCCCGGGCAGCGCCGGGACGATGACCCGCGCGGGATAGCCGTGGTCCGGGGTGAGGTCCACCCCGTTGACCCTCAGCGCGAGCAGCGAGTCGGGGTCGAGGACCTGGTTGGCCTGCAGGGTCGCCTGGGCGAACTGCCCCGCCTTCTCCAGCGAGCGGACGTGGGCGGAACCGGGCTGACCCGCTCCGACCAGCGCGGCGAGGTCGCGCAGCCGTACCCCGGTCCAGGTCTGCAGCGTCGACCAGCCCTCCACGCAGGCGATCGGCAGCCGGGCGGTGTGCTGGGGCATGGCCAGCAGGGCGGCCCGGTCCAGGCTGGCCTGCCGCCCGTCGGCCCGCAGCGCCAGCCGCCAGCCGGCCCCGTTGTCGGCGGCCCTGACGCCGGCGGCCGCCGCCGTCCGGTTCACCGGGAACCCGGTCGGGCCTTCACCGGGCTGCCGGCCCCGGGGCAGCAGCAGCGCGGTGCTGCGCCACCGGCCGTCGAAGTTCTGCCCGACGGTCAGGCCGGCCAGCAGCAGCGACAGGCCGCCGACCAGGGCGAGGGCGCCGCGCCGGGTCACGGTGGCCGGCCCGGGCCGGGCGGCCACCAGCCCGTCGGGGTCCGGTGGCTCGGGTCGGGTGGCGTCTCGCGGGACGGCCAGCTCGGCGAGCACCGGGCGGGACCGCAGCGCGGTGAGCATCCGCCGCAGCTTGAGCGCCACGTGCGTGACGAGCGCGGCGACGAACACCCACGCGCCGAAGTAGTGCGCGGTGTAGAAGTCGAACCCGAACAGGTACGCGTACTGGATGTTCAGCAGGCCGGTGGCGATCTCGAAGAGGATCCCGCCGACCAGCAGCACCAGGGAGAGCCGTTCCAGCAGCTGTGCCACCGATCGGGCCGGCGGCCAGTCGAACAGTTTCGGGATGACCGACCAGAGCTTGCCCAGCACGATCGGGATCAGCGTGATCCCGAGCGCCACGTGCAGGCCCTGGGTGACCCGGAACAGCCAGGACGGGCCGGTCGGCCAGTCGAACGGCGGCAACCGCAGCCAGCCGACGTCGTGCGGGAGGGCCTGACCGAACTGCGGGCTGTAGGCCAGATAGTCGAGCAGGCCGGTGAGGAACACCAGCGGTAGGCCGACCAGCAGCGCGAGGCCGTACACCGCGGTGAGCCACGGCCCGCGCAGCGGGCTGCGCCACCGTTCGCCGATGCGGCGTGCGCCGGGCGGTGGATGCTCCGCCAGCAACGCCCACCCACGGCGGGGAAAGCCGTACGCCGGGCGGCCGGGCGGCTCGGTCTGCGGGGGAGGGCCCGGGTGGTCCCCGGGGGACGTACGGTCGGCGCTCACCGGCCCTCCTCCTGGCTGCTCGATGTGCCGGCCCACCGGCGCTGGCGGGAGCCGCGCGTCCGGTGGCCGGCGCGGGGCCTCCCTTTCGGCAGGCTACGGGCGGTGACGCCGGCCCGGCGGGACTTGCCCGATTACGGATGGCTTACCGGCGCCGGTGGCGCTGCCGGGCGACAGATGTTGTGGATTGACTACGGCTGTCGCAACGCGGCCCGCCGTGCCGGCCTGCAGACCTACGCTGGCGGGCATGCGGGTACTGGTCACCGGCGCGGCCGGTTTCATCGGATCGCAGGTCGCCGACCTGCTGGTCGCCGAGGGGCACGAGGTGGTGGCGATGGACGCGCTGCTGCCCCAGGCGCACGGCGGGGGGCTGCCGGAGTGGTCGCGGCGGCACGACCCGGTGGTCGGCGACGTTCGCGATTCCGAACTGCTCGACCGGCTCCTGCCCGGCGTCGACGCGGTGTGCCACCAGGCCGCGATGGTCGGGCACGGGCTGGACCCGTCGGACGCGCCGGCGTACGCCAGTCACAACGACTACGGCACCGCCGTGCTGCTCGCCGCGATGCACCGGGCCGGCGTGACCCGGCTGGTGCTGGCCAGCTCGATGGTCGTCTACGGCGAGGGGCGTTACGAGTGTGCCCGGCACGGCACGGTCCGCCCCGCCCCGCGCCGGTCGGCCGATCTGGCGGCCGGCCGCTACGACCCGACCTGCCCGCACTGCGCGTCGACGCTCACCCCCGCCCTGGTACCCGAGGACGCCCCGCTTGAGCCGCGCAGCACGTACGCCGCCAGCAAGCTGGCCCAGGAGCACCTGGGCGCCGCGTGGGCGCGGCAGACCGACGGCCGGGTCTGGGCCCTGCGCTACCACAACGTCTACGGCCCCCGAATGCCCCGCGACACCCCGTACGCCGGGGTGGCCTCGATCTTCCGGTCCGCGCTGGCCGCCGGCCGGCCGCCCCAGGTGCTCGAGGACGGCCGGCAGCGGCGGGACTTCGTGCACGTCAGCGACGTGGCGCGGGCGAACCTGCTGGCGCTGACCACCCCGGCGCCGCGGCACCTGACGCCGGTCAACGTCTGCTCCGGGGAGCCGCACACCGTGGGTGAACTGGCCGCCACCCTGGCCACCGCCATGGCCGGGCCGGTGCCGCTGGTCGTCGGTGGCGCCCGCTCCGCCGACGTTCGGCACGTCGTCGCCGATCCGCGCCGGGCGACCGACCTGCTCGGATACACCGCCCGGGTCGGGTTCACCGACGGGGTCAGCGCCTTCGCCACGGACCCGCTGCGCGAGCCGGCGGCCCTGACGGTCTGACCGGCACCGGCACCGGCCCTCGCCCCGCCGGCGGCCGGCTGGCACGCTGCCCGGGTCAGGAGACCGTCCACAGCAGGTGGTTGACCGCGAGGGCGGTGCCGGCCTGCCCGAGGAGCCACCAGCGGCGGGTCGACGGGGGCAGGTGGGCGGTGGCGACCAGCAGCCAGACGGCGAACGGCAGCCAGATCCGCTCCACCTCGGCCTTGCTGAGCCCCGACAGGTCACCGGCGAGCACCGCCGCCGCCGCGGCCACCGGCAGCAGCACCGCCGGCCCGGCCGCGAGCATCTGCCCGGCGCGACCGCGCCAGCCCCCACGGTGCCGGATCCCGGACCGGGTCGCCCGGGCGCCGGCCGTCACCGCCCGAAGCAGCGCCGGTCCGAGCACCGGGCCGGCGGAGAGCAGCAGCGCCGCCAGGTTCGCCCACATCCAGTAGCCGTACGGGCGGTCGGCCGCCCAGCCCTGGTAGTAGCGCTCCACGACCAGCCGGTAGCCGTCCCACCAGCGGAAGCCGGCCACGGTGAACGCCACCGCCACCGCCGCGACACCGGCGGTCCCGGCGAGCAGCGCGGCGACCCGCCCCGCCGGCCGCAGCGCCAGCACGGCCAGCGCCAGCACCCCGACCAGCACGAAGCCGTACGACAGGTACAGCGCGAAGCCCAGCAGCAGCCCGCCCGCGGCGGGCGCCGCCCGCCCGCGTACCGCCAGCAGGGCCAGGCCCGCTGCGACCACGCCGGTGAAGAGCCCGTCGGCGGAGGCGCCCACCCAGACCGCCCCTGGCAGCAGCACCAGGAACGGCAGGACGGCACGGGCGGCGTCGGCCGCGCCGAGCGCCCGCAGCGCCACCGGTACGGAGATCGTGACGCTCGCCCCGATCAGGGCGCACGCCAGCGCGGCGGCGACCCCGCCGCCCAGCCCCACCCGGTCCAACCCGACGAAGACCAGCAGCGCACCCGGCGGATGACCGGCGGTGTGGGTGGACCACGAGTCTGGCTGGAAGTCCAGGATCCGACCGGCGAAGCCGGCCAGCATCGCGCGCACGTCGGTGACCTGGGGCACCTCGTGCAGGTACTCCGCCTGCGGCGTGAGCCGCTCGGCGAACCCGGTCGACCAGCCGTCGACCAGGGCCAGCGACAGCGTCCACGCCACCGACGCCAGGTAGGCAGCGCCGAGCAGCGCGGCCCAGCCGGCGGTGCGGGCCCACCGCGTACCGACGCCGATCACCGCGCCCGCGACCAGGACCGCGCCCGGGCTGCCCCAGCCCAGGTGCGGCCGCCAGGTCGCGTAGAGCGGGGCGGCGTCGGCGTACAGGCCGACGCCGCGGGCGTTGAGGACCGCGCCGACCACCGCGGCGAGCACGACCAGCGCCGCCTCGACGCCCAGCACGACCAGATCGGCTCGGGATCGGCGCACCGGAGCCCGGACGGCGGCCGCGGGCAGCGTGGTCGCTCTCATGTCGACCGGACGGTACGGTGCCCGCCGCGCCGGCGGTGGCCGAACGGCGCAACGTCACCGTCGCGTGGGAAGCAACGTGGGGGTAAGGCCCGTTCCATCCCCCGTCGGACGGGTCGGGTCCTAACGTCGGCGGTATGCCGACGCAGATCGACGTGGTGCTGCCGTGCCTGGACGAGGCCGCCGCCCTGCCCGGGGTGCTCGCCGCGATCCCGCCCGGATACCGGGCGATCGTGGTGGACAACGGCTCCCGGGACGGCTCGCCCGAGGTCGCTGCCCGGCACGGTGCCCTGGTGGTGCACGAGCCCCGGCGGGGCTACGGCGCGGCCGTCCACACCGGGCTGGAGGCCGCCGACGCGGAACTGGTCGCGGTGCTCGACGCCGACGGCTCCTTCGACCCGGCCGAGCTGCCCGCCCTGGTCGCCCCGGTGGCCGGGGGCGTCGCCGACCTGACCGTGGGTCGGCGTCGGCCCGTCCGGGCCGGGGCCTGGCCGTGGCACGCCCGCGCCGGCACCGCCCTCGTCGCGGCACTGCTGCGGCACCGGGGTGTACCGCTGCGCGACCTCAGCCCGATCCGGGTGGCCCGCCGCGACGCGCTGCTCGCCCTGGGCGTCACCGACCGGGCCTTCGGCTACCCGCTCGAACTGCTGATCCGCGCCGCCACCGCCGGCTGGCGGATCCGCGAGCTGGACGTCCGCTACGCCCCTCGCGCCGCCGGCACCCGGTCCAAGGTCTCCGGCTCGGTCCGCGGCACCCTGCGCGCCACCCGCGACTTCGCCGGCGTCCTGCGCACCGTTGGCGGCCCCCGGTGACCGTCCTGCTGGTGCTGGCCAAGGCGCCGGTGGCGGGAGCCGTGAAGACCCGACTGTGCCCGCCGGCCACCCCGGCCCAGGCCGCCCGGATCGCCGCGGCCGCGCTCGCCGACACCCTGGACGCGGTCCGCGGCACGCCCGGGGTGACGCCCGTGCTCGCGATGAGCGGACGGTTCGAGGAGGCCGAGGAGGGTGTCGTGCTGACCGCGGCCCTGGCCGGCTGGACCGTCCTGACGCAGCGCGGCGACGGGCTCGGCGACCGGCTCGCCAACGCCCACGCCGACGTGGCGGCGGCCTGGCCGGGCCGCCCGGTCCTGCAGATCGGCATGGACACCCCGCAGCTGACCCCGTCGCGGCTGGGTGCGGCGGTCCGGCGGCTCGCCGCGACCGACGCCGTGCTCGGCCGGGCCGTCGACGGCGGATGGTGGGCGCTCGGGCTGCGCGACCCCCGGCACGCCGAACTGCTCCGCGCGGTGCCGATGTCCACCTCGCGGACCTGGCGACGCACCTGGGCGGCGCTGGGTGACCGCGGGCTGCGCACCGCGCCGCTACCGGTCCTCCGTGACGTCGACGAATGGCGCGACGCGCTCGCGGTGGCCGCCGAGGCGCCGGCTGGCCGCTTCGCCCGTCAGGTGGCGGCGCTGCGTCCCACCCCGCTGTCGGGCGGTCGTCGGTGACGGTCCACGCCCGCGAGGAGCTGTCGGAGCCGCGCGCCGGTGCGGCGACGACCGAGGAGGACGGCTTCGCCGCCGCACTCCACCGCCGGCCCGGCGTGCACTGGCTGGTGCACAGCGACGGCCGGCGCAGCCCGTTGCCGGTACGGCGCTGGCACGGCCCGCCCGAGCCGGCAACGGCCGCCGTCGTGGCCCGGTGCGCCGACCCCACGCTCGACGTCGGGTGCGGCCCCGGTCGGCTCACGCTCGCGCTCGCCCGCGCCGGCCGCACCGCCGTCGGCGTGGACGTCTCCGCCCACGCGGTACGACTGACCCGGGCCCGCGGCGCGGTCGCCCTCCGGCGGGACGTGTTCGCTCCCCTCCCCGGCGAGGGGCGCTGGGGGCATGCCCTGCTGATGGACGGCAACATCGGTATCGGCGGTGACCCGGTCGCGCTGCTGGCCCGGTGTCGCGAGCTGCTCCGCCCGGAGGGCACCGTGATCGTGGAGTTGGAGCCTCCCGGGCTCGGCCTCTGGCGCGGACACACCCGGCTCGCCACCCTGCTGCCCGACGGTGAGCTGCGGCGTGGTGGCACGTTCCGCTGGGCCCGCCTGGACACCGTCGCGGTGCACGACGCGGCGGCCGCGGCGGGGCTGGTGGTGCGCGAGGTGTTCCGGGCCGGCCGGCGGTCGTTCGGCGAACTCGTCGTCCCGGCCGGCTCCGGCCCGAGCCGGTTGAGGTTGCGCCGTTGAGGTGGAGCACTGGGCCGTCGGGCCCGGCTGACCTCCTCGATGTGGGTCCGGACCTTGCCGGCCCGCTGCGGCCGGGCGACCACTGTGCATACTTGCGCGGTTGATGTTGATCCGGCGGCCTCCGCCGGCCGCTGGTATGGGTGGTTTGTGGTGGTCGAGACGACGACGGGGCGGCGACGGTCGACGGGGAGCGATGCGGGCGCGCCGGTGGCGGACCCGGGCCTGCGGCAGTTGCTGGCGGGCCTGACCGCGGTCCGCGACGGCGACTTCGGCACCCGGCTGCCGGAGGACGCCGACGGGCTGCTCGGCGAGATCGCGACCGTCTTCAACGGCATGGTCGACCAGCTGTCCCTGTTCACCTCCGAGGTCACCCGCGTCGCCCGGGAGGTCGGCACGGAGGGGCAGCTCGGCGGTCAGGCCGAGGTGCCGGGGGTGTCGGGCACCTGGAAGGACCTGACCGACTCGGTGAACGCGATGGCCGGCAACCTCACCGACCAGGTACGCGACATCGCCGAGGTGGCCACCGCGGTCGCCCGGGGTGACCTGTCGCAGAAGATCACCGTCGACGTGCGGGGCGAGATCCTCGAACTGAAGATCACCATCAACACGATGGTGGACCAGCTGTCGTCGTTCGCCGATGAGGTGACCCGGGTGGCCCGGGAGGTGGGCAGCGAGGGCCGCCTCGGGGGCCAGGCCGAGGTGCCCGGCGTGGCCGGCACCTGGCGGGACCTGACCGACTCGGTGAACTTCATGGCCGGCAACCTGACCAGCCAGGTCCGCAACATCGCCCAGGTCACCACCGCGGTCGCCCGGGGAGACCTGTCGCAGAAGATCACCGTCGACGCGCGGGGTGAGATCCTCGAACTCAAGAGCACCATCAACACGATGGTGGACCAGCTGTCCTCGTTCGCCGACGAGGTCACCCGGGTGGCCCGGGAGGTGGGCACCGACGGGAGGCTCGGCGGACAGGCCCAGGTCAGCGGCGTCGCCGGCACCTGGCGGGATCTCACCGACTCGGTGAACTCGATGGCCGTCAACCTGACCGACCAGGTCCGCAGCATCGCCCAGGTCGCCACCGCGGTTGCCCGGGGCGACCTGTCGCAGAAGATCACGGTCACGGCGCACGGAGAGATCCTGGAGCTGAAGAACACCATCAACACGATGGTGGACCAGTTGTCCTCGTTCGCCGACGAGGTGACTCGGGTGGCCCGGGAGGTAGGCACCGAGGGCCGCCTCGGCGGCCAGGCCGACGTCAAGGGCGTCTCCGGCACCTGGAAGGACCTCACCGAGTCGGTCAATGTCATGGCGGACAACCTCACCGCCCAGGTGCGCAGCATCGCCGAGGTGACCACCGCCGTCGCCAAGGGTGACCTGACCCAGAAGATCCGGGTCGACGCCCGCGGTGAGATCCTGGCGCTCAAGGAGACCATCAACACGATGGTCGACCAGCTCTCCGCGTTCGCCGACGAGGTGACCCGGGTGGCCCGCGAGGTGGGCACCGAGGGGCGCCTCGGCGGCCAGGCCCGGGTGTCCAACGTCGGTGGCACCTGGAAGGACCTCACCGACAACGTCAACGAGATGGCGAACAACCTCACCAACCAGGTGCGCTCGATCGCGCTGGTGGCCACCGCCGTCGCCCAGGGCGACCTGAGCCGGCAGATCACCGTCGAGGCCAAGGGCGAGGTCGCCGTCCTCGCCCAGACCATCAACACCATGGTCGGCACGCTCGGCGCCTTCGCCGACGAGGTGACCCGGGTGGCCCGCGAGGTGGGCACCGAGGGCCGCCTCGGCGGTCAGGCCCGGGTGCCGAACGTGGCGGGCACCTGGAAGGACCTCACCGACAACGTCAACTCGATGGCGAACAACCTGACCGGCCAAGTCCGCAACATCGCCCAGGTCACCACGGCCGTGGCCCAGGGTGACCTGACCAGGAAGATCGATGTCGACGCGCGCGGAGAGATCCTCGAGCTGAAGACCACGATCAACACCATGGTGGACCAGCTTTCCAGCTTCGCCGCCGAGGTCACCCGGGTGGCCCGGGAGGTGGGCAGCGAGGGCCGCCTGGGCGGCCAGGCCGAGGTCGAGGGCGTCTCCGGTACGTGGAAGCGCCTCACCGAGAACGTCAACGAGCTGGCCGGCAACCTCACCCGGCAGGTCCGCGCCATCGCCGAGGTGACCAGCGCCGTGGCCACCGGTGACCTCACCCGGTCCATCACCGTCGACGCTCCGGGCGAGGTCGGCGAGCTGAAGGACAACATCAACTCCATGGTGGAGTCGCTGCGCGAGACCACCCGGACCAACCAGGAACAGGACTGGCTCAAGACCAACCTGGCCCGCATCTCCGGACTCATGCAGGGCCACCGCGACCTCGACGTCGTCGCCGGCCTGGTGATGAACGAGCTGGCCCCGCTGGTCGCCGCGCAGCTCGGCACGTTCCTGCTGGTCGAGGAGACCACCGCGGGGACCGCCCTGCGGGTGGTCGGCGGCTACGGGCACGACGCCACCCGCCGCCGGTACGCCCTCGGCGACTCCCTGGTCGGGCAGGCCGCGGTGAGCAAGCGGGCGATCGTGGTGGACGCCGTACCCGCCGACTACGTCACCGTCTCCTCCAGCCTCGGCGCCGCAGCCCCGCTGCACCTCGTGGTGCTGCCCGTGCTCTTCGAGGACCAGGTCCTCGGGGTCATCGAGCTGGCCAGCATGACCCGCTTCACCGAGATCCAGCGCGACTTCCTCGACCAGCTCACCGAGACCATCGGCGTCAACGTGAACACCATCGTTGCCAACGCCCGTACCGACGTCCTGCTCACCGAGTCCCAGCGCCTCGCCGCCGAGCTGCGGGCCCGCTCGGAGGAGCTGCAGGCCCGGTCCGAGGAGCTGCAGCGGTCCAACGCCGAGCTGGAGGACAAGGCGGCCCTGCTGGTACGGCAGAACCATGACATCGAGACGAAGAACTCCGAGATCGAGCAGGCCCGGCAGGAGCTGGAGGCCCGGGCCCAGCAGCTCGCGCTCGCCTCGAAGTACAAGTCCGAGTTCCTGGCCAACATGAGCCACGAGCTGCGTACGCCGCTGAACTCGCTGCTCATCCTCGCCCAGCTGCTGGCCCAGAACCCGAACCGGAACCTCACCGGCAAGCAGGTGGAGTACGCCACCGTCATCCACTCCGCCGGCACCGACCTGCTGCAGCTCATCAACGACATCCTCGACCTGTCCAAGGTCGAGGCCGGCAAGATGGACATCAACCCGGAGACGTTCGACCTGTCGGTGCTGCGCGACTACGTCGACGCCACCTTCCGCCCGTTGACCACGCCGCGAGGCCTGGAGCTGGACATCGTCACCGGCCCGGACGTGCCCACCCAGCTGCACACCGACGAGCAGCGGCTGCGCCAGGTGCTGCGCAACCTGGTCTCCAACGCGGTCAAGTTCACCGAGCAGGGCAGCGTGCAGCTGCGCATCGAGCGGGCCCGGCCGGACGAGCTGCCCGGCGGCATTGAGCTGGGGGAGGAGCCGATCGTCGCCTTCCGGGTCATCGACACCGGCATCGGCATCGCCGAGCAGCACCTGACCGCCATCTTCGACGCCTTCCAGCAGGCCGACGGCACCACCAGCCGACGGTACGGCGGCACCGGCCTCGGGCTGTCCATCAGCCGGGAGATCGCCCAGCTGCTCGGCGGCCAGATCACCGCGCAGAGCGTTTTCGGTCAGGGCAGCACCTTCACCCTGTACCTGCCAGTCACCGCCACCGGACCGCTCGCATCCGACACCGCCCCCGTCGCGGTCGCCGGCCACCTGGCCGCGGCGCCGGAGCCGGGCACGCACCGGCGCCTGCTGGTGCTGGAATCCCACGACAAGGGGTTGCTCACCCTGCTGGCCCAGGGTGTCGCCGCGGAGGCCGGCAGCGTGGTCGAGGTGTCCACGGCGGTGGACGCCGCCTCGGCGGTGGAGGCGCTCACCGCTCACCGCCACCGCCTGGTGGTGCTGCGCCTCGACCCGGCCGACGACAGCGGCACCGCCCTGCTGAAGGCGCTGAACGAGAACCCGGACCTGCGCGGCGTCCCCGTGCTGGCGTACCACGGGCATCCGCTGACCCCCGGCCAGGAGACCCTGCTGCTGGCGCTGGCCCAGGACCGGCCGATGGAGATCCTGCGAAGCCTCGACGAGCTGCGTGAGCGGATCGCCCTGCACCTGACGGCGGACGCCCCGGAACGCGTCGTGCCGTTCATGCCACCGGCCGCCGGCCGGCTGCCCGTCAGCGACCCGCTCGCCACGGCGCTGACCGGCCGCAAGGTCCTCGTCGTCGACGACGACGCCCGCAACGTCTTCGCCCTGACCAACATCCTGGAGCTGCACGGCATCGACGTCGTGTACGCCGAGAACGGCCGCAAGGGCATCGAGACGCTGATGCGCCATGACGACATCGACCTCGTCCTGATGGACGTGATGATGCCGGAGATGGACGGGTACGCGGCCACCGCAGCGATCCGGGCCATGCCCCGCTACGCCGATCTGCCGATCATCGCCGTCACGGCCAAGGCCATGCGCGGCGACCGTGAGAAGAGCATCTCCTCCGGGGCCAGCGACTACGTCACCAAGCCGGTCGACGCCGACGACCTGCTGCACTGCATCCACCGGTGGCTCACCAGCTGAACCCGGACCGCCGTCCGTCCCGGGGCCCGGCGTCCCGGAGGCGGCGGCGACGATCACGTGGCGGTACCCGCCGGGCGTGGCCCGGATGTCCGGAGGGGCGGGACCGCTGCCGGAGCAGGGCCGTGCCGGCCCGGCAGGCGTCGTCGAGTGGGGCGGTGTCCGGCCACCCGAGCCGTGGGTGACGGGCATCCGGGCTCAACGAGGATGCTGTCGGGTTCCGTTCCGATTTCGGGCAGCTCTCGCACCCATCCGCCGGCGGCTCGGCGGCGAATCAGTGGCGTGGCGGAGGATCCCCAGCAAGTCGGGCGGTACCGGCTGGTGCGCTGTATCGGCCAGGGTGGCATGGGTCGGGTGTGGCTGGCCCGGGACGAGCTGCTTGACCGCGTCGTCGCGGTCAAGGAGGTGTGGCACCGGGAGGGTCCGTCCGCCGGGGATGTGGCGGCGCTGCGGGGCCGCCCCCGACGCATCAGCTCGGCCGCGGCCACACCCATCCAAGGACGGTTTCCGAGCGACGTCGTGTACGGGCCGACCGACCATGCCGCGCTGCGCCTGATCACCTTCGGGGGTGAGTTCGACCAGGCCCGGCGCAGCTACCGCGACAACGTCGTGGTCTGCGCCACGCTCGCCCACGAGCAGTGCAAGGTCGGCCCGCGTCCCTGGACGTGGTCAGGGTTTGCGGGCGACCGCCGCGTACATCGAGGCCTGTGCCGTGGGTGTGCGCAGCTCCGGCGGGTCGTCCGGTCGCCACTCGGTGACCGGGATGATGCCGGGTGGGAGCAGTTCTAGGCCGTCGAAGAACGACGCGAACTGGTCCCGGGTGCGGAACGCCATGTCGATCATGCTGGTGGTCGTGGACGGTGCGGCGGCGGCGGCGATGTGTCGCGGCACCAGATCCGTGGTGGCGTGGGAGATCGTCACGTAGCTGCCGGAGGGGAGGGCCTCGATCAGCCGGCGGGTCACCCCGTACGGGTCGTCGCCGTCGGGGAGGAAGTGCAGGATCGCGACCAGCATCAGCGCGACCGGCCGGGTGAGATCGAGCGTCGCCCGCAGGTCGGGGTCGCGCAGGATCCGCTCGGGGTCGCGCAGGTCCGCGTCGACGTAGGCGGTGGCGCCGTCGGGCGCGCTGGTCAGCAGGGCGCGGGCGTGCGCCAGCACGATGGGGTCGTTGTCGACGTAGACGACCCGCGACTGCGACGCGACGCGCTGCGCGACCTCGTGCATGTTGGGGCTGGTCGGGATGCCGGTGCCGATGTCGAGGAACTGCCGGATGCCGGCCTGCTCGGCGAGGTGGCGGGTGGCCCGCTGCATGAACCGCCGGTTCTCGATCACGGTGGTGCGGATCGCCGGGTACGCGGCGGCCACCGCGTCGCCCGACTCCCGGTCCGCGGCGAAGTTGTCCTTGCCGCCGAGCCAGTAGTCGTAGCGGCGGGCCGCGTGCGGCACGGTCGGGTCGATCCGTGATGAGGGCGGAGCGTCCTGCGGCAGGGGGCGCTCGCCCGATCCGACTGAATCGGACGTGGTGTCGGCCACCGCGACCTCCAGGGGCTGTGGGAACGGCACGGTGATCGTACCGACCGGACGGCCGTACGGCGGTCCCACCGTATCCGTGACGGTGGATGTCGGCGGGCGGACCGCCGGTACGCGGGGCGGTGCCCGCCGTGTCCTTCCCGATCGCCGGGGTTTCTGCGCCGGTGGTGGCGGGTAGCGCTGTAGGTGTGGCCACCGTCATCGGATCCGCCCGGGCGTCGACAGGTGTGTGCACTGTCCGGGCACCGCCGTCGGCGGCCGCCCCCCGTCCGTTCCCTCGTCGGCTCGCTCACCGGCCCGCCGCACCTACTCGGAGGTCCCGTCGTGTCGACGTCCCTGGCTCTGCCGGCAGTGGGTCCCGGCTTCCTCAATCCGGAATGGTTGATCTCCACCTTTGGGCTGATCGGCATCCTGGCCATCGTCTTCGCCGAGTCCGGCCTGCTGATCGGTTTCTTCCTCCCCGGTGACTCGCTGCTGTTCACCGCCGGGCTGCTCGTCGCCGACGGCCGGTACCTGCACCAGCCGCTCTGGCTGGTCTGCCTGCTGGTGGTCGTCGCCGCGATCGCCGGGGACCAGGTGGGCTACCTGTTCGGCAAGCGGGTCGGTCCGAGCCTGTTCCGGCGGCCCAACTCGCGGCTGTTCAAGCAGCAGAACGTGCAGCGGGCCAACGACTTCTTCGCCCGGTACGGAGCCCGCTCGGTGGTCCTGGCCCGGTTCGTGCCGATCGTCCGGACGTTCACGCCGATCATCGCCGGCGTCAGCCGGATGCGCTACCGCACGTTCCTGATCTACAACGTTCTGGGCGGGGCGCTCTGGGGGACCGGCGTCACGGTGCTCGGCTATTTCCTCGGCCAGATCGCCTTCGTCAAGTCCCACATCGAGTTCATCCTCATCGGCATCGTCCTGGTCTCCGTGCTGCCCATCGGAATCCAACTGCTCCGCTCCCGGCGGCGCGCCGCGGGTACGCCGGACCGGACGACGGGCCACGCCGAGGCGGTAGGGGCCCGGCCCACCGGGGCGGGAAGCGAGTCGGCGAGCTGACCGACGGCGGCCTCGTTGTGGGGCCGGTTCGGTCCGTACTCCTTCACCTCCTGACCGCGAGGCGGCCGGGACCGCCGACGAAGCGCCGGCCCGGGCCACCGAGCTGGTCGGTGTCGCGGCGGTGGGATCGGGCGGCTTTCTAGAATCGCTGCCATGCCGCGGATCGTGCAGTTGCTGGCCTCACCCGTGCACCGCTACGTGGGCCGGCCGGCGGACGGCCCGGCGCCGGCGCCACCCGGCGAACTGGTCGCGGAGATCCAGGTCCGCGCGGGCCTCGGCATCGTCGGCGACCGGTACTTCGGCAAGCCGGCGCACCGCGACGCGAGCGTGACCGTGATCGCGCAGGAGTCGCTGCCGCCCGGTGTCGATCTGGTGCAGGTTCGGCGTAACCTGCTCACCACCGGCATCGCCGTGGACGAGCTCGTCGGGTCCGTGCTCATCCTGGACTCGGGGGACGGCCCGGTCAGTCTGGCCGTCCGCCGCCCGGCGAACCCGTGCGCCTGGATGGATGTCACCATCGGCCCTGGGGCGTGGCGGGCGCTGCGCCGCCGGGGCGGGGTCCGCTGCACCCCGCTGACCGACGGCACCCTGCGCGTCGGCCCGGTCGAGGTCAGGATCGGCGGCTAGGCCGGCGGAGGCGGCCGTTGGTACCCGCCGTGGGCGGCGAATGGTTGCTTTTTGGCAATGGTCACGGAGTTTACGACGATGTGTAACCTCCTATCGTGAGCGAGGACCCCGTGGCATCCGACCTGAGCCCAGATCCGGCTCACGCCGCGGGCGGGGCGCTGATGTCGCAGGACTTCAGCGCCGCCACCGTCACCGCACTACGCCACCGACTGGCGGCCGCGGTGACCGGTGCGGGGCTCGCCGGCGACGCCGGCTACGACTTCATCCTCGCGGTGCACGAGCTCGTCACCAACGCCGTCCGCCACGGCGGCGGCCACGGCCACCTCGACCTCCGGCGCCAGGACGACGTGCTGATCTGCGAGGTCAGCGACGAGGGTGCCGCCCAGGGAACCCTGCCCGTGCGGCTGCCCGCCGTCGATGTCGCCGGCGGACGCGGGCTCTGGCTCGCGCACCAGCTGGCCGAGGGACTCATCCTCGCCCGGGGACTGAACGGCCTCACCGCCACCGTCACCGCCTGCCTGTCCCCGGCCGGCACCCCCGACGGCGCACCCATCGCCGCACCACGCCAGGACGAGTCAAGCGAGACCGTGGAGGACAACCAGCCATGACCCCACAGCTCGGTTGGCGGCACCGGATCCGCGTGGAGCCGGAAGCCACCGTCGTCGTGCTCGACGGGGAGATCGACGTCAACGGCGCCGCCGCGCTCCTGAACCTCCTCGGCGCGACCATCGACTCCGCCGACCGGGTGCACGTCGACCTGCACGCCGTGGATTTCATCGACTCCACCGCCATCAGCGCGCTCATCACCGCCCGGCACACCGCCATCGGCGCCGGCAAACACTTCGGCGTCGTCAATTCGACCGGCAACGTCGCACGGACCCTGCGCATCACCGGCGTCCTCGACGTTCTCTCGCCGCCCCGCGCCTAGTGCGGCCGTCGGGACAGCGGTTCCGGCGGCGCGGGGGTATGTTGTGCCGCGCCGGCTCAGGCGGTTGCCCCCGTGATCGCCTGAGTCGGCCCGTTGCTGTCCGGCCCGGTAGCAGTACGTGGTCACCAGCGGCTCGCTGTCGTCGACGAATTACGAGGACGAGCGCCGCGGAAATTCGACGACCTCCTCGACGAGGGCCGGCGCGCCGAGGAAGCGCCCGGACGCCTGGTTCGTCGCCCGCCGGAGGTTCGAGGGGGCGAACCGTCACAGCGGAGTCGGGTACGGCACCCGTAAAGTCCCGCCATTCTCGAGATCGACAACGAGGTCGGCCCGTCCCATCCCGCCGACCGGGTCTGGCGGACGTTGACGGACCCAGAGCTGCTCGCCCGGTGGTTCACCGAGGTGGAGGTGGTGGCCGGGGCGCGGGACCGCCTGCTGCTGTACACGGCCGGGCTGCCCGGCTTCGACGCCGCCGTCGACGCCGAGGTGACCGAGCGGCGGGAGCCGGAACTGCTCGCGATGCGGTGCGACGAGGCGGGCCGGCGCACCCGACTGACCTGCGCCGTCACCCCCACCGCGGAGGGCTGCCGGCTGTCGGTGCGCGAGGTCCGTGGAGCACGGGCAGCCCGGCGTCGTCGCGGTCAATGAATGGCGCTCGGAGGCAGCGGCCGTCCAGTTTGACCGGGCCGATGCGGGGCTGGGGCCTCCTACCGTTGGCTGGCTCCTCGCCGCGTACGCCGCCACAGAGCGACCAGGATCAGGACGGCCAGGACGAGGGCAGCGCCGAGGCCGAGCCCGGCCGGCCACGAGAACGATGACGACTCCGCGGCCCGGCCAGGGCGCTCGCCTTTGACGGGCACTACGGCACGGTCGTACTTCGTTTCTTCCGGCGCGACCAGGCGGCCGACGGACGCGTTGGGAGGAAGGGCGAAGCCCCAGTTGAGCAGGGCTGCGGCCTCTCCGAAACTCCCCAGCGGCGCAGTCTCCGCGCCGAGCAGGGTCACCGCGAGCCGTCGGCCGTTGCGTTCGGCCACGCCGACGTACGTCTGTCGCGCCAGGTCGGTGAAGCCCGTCTTCCCACCGAGCGTTCCGGGGTATATGCCCAGCAGCGTGTTGTCGTGGGTGATCTCGAACCCCGGCGTTCCCGGCTGTGCCGGTATCTGCGCCACCGTGGTCGCGATGTACCGCCGAAAGTCTTCCCGGGCGAAGGTGGCCCGCGCGATCAGCGCGAGGTCGTATGCGCTGGTGTACTGACCGGGGCCGTCCAGGCCCGAGGGGGTTGCGGCGTGGGTCTGGTTCGCGCGCATCCGGCGCGCTTCGTCGTTCATCGCCTGCACTCCGCCTTGCCTACCGGCGGCGCCGCCGCCGACGCGAGCCAGCACGTTGGCCGCGTCGTTCCCCGATCTGAGGAGGAGCCCCAGCCACAGGCTCTCGATCGAGTACCGGCCGCCCTCGACCACCCCCATCACCGAACTGGCCGGATCGAGATCGCGCAGATCCGCCCTGGTCACCTCAACGATTTGGGCCGGATCGAGGCGGGGCATCAGGGCCGCCGCCAGCAGCAGCTTCTGCACACTGGCTGGCGTTCGGTGCTCGTGGGGGCCGCACCCGCCGAGAACCTCACCGCTGTTGAGGTCCGCCACGAGCCACGAGGTGGCGGTCACTGCCGGCGCCGTCGGCGCACCCGCAGGAATGGCCAGTCCTGCCGTCGCCAGCGCCTGCCCCCCGACTGCCCCCTGGGCGGGGTCAACCGGTGACGGAGACGGTGCGGCGGGCGGGGGCGCCGGCGGCTTCACGGCCGGGCACGGCACGTACGGCGCGGCTGCCGCCCGCGTTGGTGGCACGACCGCGACTGTGGGCAGCACCAGGATGGCGCTGAGCGTGATGGCGGTAACCCGAGAGGTGGTCACGTTAACGTACGGTAATCCTCGGTAAGGGCTGGCCTGCCCTGATTGGCGAAAGCTCGCCGCGGCTGTTCGTCGAGTCCCTCCTGCGTACCGATTCCGCGGTCCTCCACCTCGGCGCGATGCTGGCCATCAGCCTGCCTGCGCTCGCCCAGAGCTGGTGCATCGGCCGTCGCCCCGAGCTGCGTCGACCGGTCCCGCGAGTTCTACCGGCAGGTGTTGGGCGCCACCGTGGTACGCGAGCGCCAGCCGGCGATCCTCCAGTTCCACAATAGCTACATCGTGATCAACAACGAGGGCGGCCCCACCGACGACAAGCCGGGCGTACGAGCGCAGGCGCCGCCGGACCCGGATTCGCTCAGTTCTGCGCTGAACGTCCGGGTCACCGACGTGCGGGCCGTCCACGAGCAGTGGCGGTCACGCGGCGGGCAGTTCCTCACCGAGCCGAAGGACCACGGGGTCGAGATTCGCTGCTACCTGCGTGACCTGGACGGCTACCTGATCGAACTCGGCAAGGGAACGGGAATCCTCGCCGAGATGGGGCACGCGCAGTCCGGCTGAGCCGATGTGGGCCGGGCCGGACCCGGCCAGCGCGGGCTTTCTGGGGCGAACCAGATGTTCCCGCAGGGCGAAGCCGGCGGGAGCGGGATCGGCCGGTCGCTACTTCGCCGCGCCGCAGTCGTCGGTGGGATCGACGTTGCTCAGGATGCGGGTGCCGATCTCGCGCAGTTGCCGTAGCTGAGGCGCGGTGAGCGCGTCGACGACGAGCGCGCGTACGGTCTCGACGTGACCGGGCGCGCTCGCGACCACCTTGCGGTAGCCCTCGTCGGTCAGTACCGCGTTGGTGTATCGGCCGTCCTCGGGGCAGGACTCGCGGCGGACCCAGCCCCGCTGCTCGAGCCGTTTGACCACGTGTGACAGCCGGGAAAGCGAGCCGTTGGCCAGGAAGGCCAGATCGCTCATCCGAAGGGTCCGCCCGGTCGCTTCGGAGAGGCCGGCGAGCACCATGTATTCGAAGTGGCTGATCCCGGCATCGCGCTGCATCTGGGCGTCCAGTGCGGCCGGCAGTTTGATCATGAGCCCGGCGAGCGGCATCCACGCGGCCCGCTCGGCCTGGCTCAGCCAGCGCGGCTGGTCGCCGCTGACGGCCATCGGGCCTGGGGCGTCGGTCTCGCTCATGACGTCCATGATACCCGCGTTACTTGACGCTTCAAGCAATCGCTGGCTACCTTCTTACTTGACACTTCAAGTAATCGATGACCACCCAGCCTCCGCCGTGCCGATCGTGCTCGCCTTCGCCCCGGTGCTGGCACCGCTGGCCGCCCTCGGCGTGGTCCCGGCCGCCCGGCCCGAACCAGACTCCGGGCCCGTCCCGGAGGACTCGACATGCCCAATCTGCTCAATCCCGCAGTCCCCGCCGGAGCCTTCGACGAGTTCGTCGTCGACGACGCCGCCAGGAGCCGTACCCAACGGGCCTGGACCCCGGACGACGGGCCAATGCCCGCGCTGTACCTCAGCCACGGCGCGCCGCCGCTCTTCGACGATGCGCGGTGGATGCGCCAACTGTCCGGCTGGGCGCAGCAGCTGCCCAAGCCCACAAGCATCCTGATCGTCAGCGCGCACTGGGAGTCCGCGCCGCTGAGCCTCTCGGCCTCCGCGGCGAACACCCCGCTGGTGTACGACTTCGGCGGCTTCCACCGCCGCTACTACGAGATGAGGTACGCCACGCCGGACGCGAGCGGGCTGGCCCGTCGGGTGGCGGCGGCGATGCCGGACAGCGAGCCGGTGCACCAGCACCCGAGTCGCGGCCTCGACCACGGCGCGTGGGTGCCGCTCAAGGTCATGTACCCGCTCGGCGATGTACCCGTCCTGCAGCTGAGCATGCCCACCCACGACCCGGACCGCCTCCTCGACCTGGGTCGCCGGCTGCGCTCGCTCCGCGACGAGGGCGTCCTGGTCGTCGGCTCCGGCTTCATGACCCACGGCCTGCCGTTCGTCACCCGGCAGATGCTCACCCACAACACGCCGCCGGCCTGGTCCGCGGACTTCGACGGCTGGGTCGCGGACGCCCTTGCCCGCGGCGACGTCGACACGCTCGCCGCCTACCGGTCCAAGGCGCCCGGGATGCCCTACGCCCATCCCACGGTCGAGCATTACACCCCGCTGTTCATCACCCTCGGCGCCGCCGCGCGGGCCGACCAGCCGGTGCGGACCACCATCGACGGCTACATGATGGGCCTGTCGAAGCGGTCCTTCCAGGTGGCCTGACGCCGCCACCAACCGGCCCGGTCGCCGTCCACACCTCACCTCACAGGAGAATCATGACCACCCCCGCAGACCAGACCATCGCCGCCCTGCGCTCGGGCCACGACGAACTCGCCGCGCTCGTACGCGGGCTGGCCACCGCCGACCTGACCCGCGGGTCAGGCGCGAGCGAGTGGACCATCGGCCAGGTGCTCAGCCACCTCGGCAGCGGCGCCGAGATCGGGCTCGCCGTCCTGGAGGCCGCCGTGACCGGCGGCGCCGCACCCGACGGGGAGTTCAACCAGAAGGTGTGGGCCCGGTGGGACGCGATGACGCCCGCCGAACAGGCCGACGGCTTCCGGTACGCCAACGAGCAGCTCGTGCTGCGGTACGAGTCGCTGGACGCGGCGACCCGGGAGGGCCTCCGCGTCAACCTGGGCTTCCTGCCCGAGCCGGTCGACGTGGCCATCGCCGCCGCCTTCCGGCTCAGCGAGTTCGCCCACCACCAGTGGGATGTCGAAGTCGGCTACAACCAGTACGCCGCCCTGGCCCCGGAAGCCGTACCGGTGCTGCTCGACCGCCTTCCGTTCCTGCTCGGCTTCATCGGCCGCCCGGACGCACTCGGCGGCCGACACGCCACCCTCGCGGTCGACCTCAGCAACCCGGACCGCTCGTTCGGGCTTGAGCTGGGCGAGAAGATCGCTCTCACCGACGCTCCGGAGCAGCCCGACGGCACGCTACGGGCCCCCGCGGAGGCGTGGCTGCGGCTCGCCACCGGCCGGCTCGCCGCCGCGCACACGCCCGACACCGTCACGGTCACCGGACCGGTCGACCTCGACGACCTCCGCCGGGTATTCCCCGGCTTCTGATCCGGGTTACGGCATCGCCCGGCTTCGTGGCCGGGCGGTGCCGCCGGGCCGGGGCTCCTCGGCGCCGGCCCGGACTACTCGGGCCGCCCATGGTTGGCGCCGAGCGACCGGTGAGCAGGTCGACCAGGAATCGGTGCTCCACAGTCCGGGTGCGGCTACGTCAGTGGGCGGAAGCGCCGTCGTTCTGCCGGGCGGTGATCATTGCGGCGGCAGCCTGATCGCCGACAGTGATACCCCGTTGCTTGGCAGGACTGTCCGGAATCGCGGCGAGCGACTGGTCCTACTGCGCCCGCAGCGTGTCGTGCTGGGTCGGGAAGATGGCGTTCAGCACCTGATAGGCCGCGGCGGCGACGGCCGCGTCGGTCGACTCGGACCCGTCGGCGGGCGGTGCGACCAGATACGGCCGGTAGGGACTACCGGCGATCGCATTCACCGCGTCGTAGATGGCTCCGTGCGCCATCGCGGCACCGCGCGACTGGACCTGCCCCAGATCGCCGTCTCCGCGTGGAGATCCCAGGTGATGACGGAATCCGCGGACGTGGCGGGCGTCCGCCTGCGCGGAGGGGGCGCGAACACGAGCGGCGACCCGGCGGCAAGGACCGTGGTGAGAGTCGAGTGCTCTGCGAACCGTTCGACCTCTGCTTGTCACGATCTCTCTCTCATTGCTCCCGACCCGTCAGTTCACCCCGTGTCACGAGGATCGTTGCATTGAGCAAGATGACTATCGATGCTCGTCGTCGTGCTGGTCGACAAGCCGAGGGCGCGAATGCGGATGAGTGCAGGGCTCGTCGCCCGCTGCTCAGTAGTCGAGCAGCGCCGGTGCGGCATGGCGGGAACGCTATTTGACCTTGCGGGTAGACCGGGCGACGATGTTGTCGTACTCGGGGTGCTTGCCCAGCCAGCCGCTGAGGAACGGGCAGACCGGCACGACGGTCCGGCGCTTGGAGCGGGCGTCGTCCATCACCGCACGGGCCAGGGTCGATCCCACGCCCTTGCCCTCGTACGCCGGGTCGACCTCGGTGTGCGTGTAGACGATGATGGTGCCGGTCAGCTGGTAGGTGACCACGCCTGCGACGGCGCCGCTCTCGTCCCGCGCCTCGAACCGCGCCCGCTCCGGCACGTCTGGCACGGTGAACTGCACACCGCCATCCAACCACGGCCGGGACCGTCACAGGCCACAGCTCCGGCCCCCAGGGTCATCGCGCTTCCACACCACCCGGCGGGACGCACACACCCTTCGGCGGCCACGTCGTCCGCCCCGGCGACCCAGCGTCGGAGCGGTCGAGTCGGCGCGGAGCTGGAGCCTGGTCGCGAGGGTCGTACCACTACAGGCTGAACCCCTTTGGTCAACCGCCGTGCCGCGGTTACCAGACGACTCGATCCCGCCGAGCCCGAGCGCCGTCGCGGTCGTGCGACGCGGGTGCGTCGGTCAGGTGGTCGGGTGGGAAACGCCGTTTGGCGATCTCGTTGGCGATGATGTAGACGATGGCGAGTACGGCGAGGGTGGCCAGCACGGTGGCCGGTGGGGGAGCCAGCCCGAGCGGTCGCGCCAGCGGGCTGTAGGGCAGGGCGATGGTCACCGCCGCGAGCAGGGCGCCGGTGCCGAGCAGGATCGCTGAGGGACGGCTGCGCAGGAACGACCGGTTGGTGCGTAGCACCATCAGCACGATGATCTCGGTGACGGTGAACTGGATGAACCAGGCGGTGCGGAAGACTTCGGCGGATGTGTGCAGCCACCAGCGCAGGGCGAGGAACGCGACGAGGTCGAACGCGATGCTGATCGATCCGTAGACCAGCATGAAACCGCGGATGGAGCGCACGTTCACGGTCCGGGGGTGCTGAAGCTGTTCTGGGTCGGCGTGGTCGGTGGAGATGGTGGTGTAGGGGATGTCGGAGAGGAAGTTCAGCAGCAGGACCTGGCGTGGCAGCAGCGGCAGGAACGGCAGGAACAGGGTTGCCACACTCATGCTGACCACGTTGCCGAACGAGGCGCTGGTGTTGACCCGGATGTATTTCAGGGTGTTGGTGAAGGTACGCCGGCCCAACTGGACACCGTCGGCGACGACGGCGAGGTCCTTGTCCAGCAGCACGATCGCGGCGGCCTGCTTGGCGACGTCGACGGCGGTGTCGACCGAGACGCCGACGTCCGCGGCGTGCAGCGCGGGGGCATCGTTGATGCCGTCGCCGATGAAGCCGACCACGGCCCCACCCGCGCGCAGTGCGGCGACGACGCGCTCCTTCTGCACCGGTTCGACTTCGGCGAACACAGCAGTGGTGGCGACGCGGCGGGCGAGGTCGGCGTCGGAGCAGGTGTCGATGGCGCCACCCAACATCGGTTTGCCGGCCAGACCGACCTGGGCGGCGACGTGTGCGGCGGCGTACCGGTTGTCCCCGGTGATGAGCCGGACCGAGATGCCCAGGCAGGCCAGCCGGTGGATAGCCTGCGCGACGTCGTCCTTGGGCGGGTCCTGGAAGGCCAGGAGTCCGACGAGGGTCATCTGCGTCTCGTCGGTCGGGGCGGCCGTGGCCGCGTCGGGGAGTGCGCGGGTGGCCAGGCCGAGGACCCGCTGTCCCTGGGCGCTGAGTTCGGTGAACTGCCGCTGCACCTGCTCGCGTACCTCGTCGAGGGGCACCGTCGTCCCTGACCTCCGGGCCCTGGCACAGACATCGAGCACGGACGCCAGGGCGCCCTTGGTGATCAGGGTGGCGATGCCGCCGTCGTCGACCAGCAGCGACAGCCGTTTGCGGGTGAAGTCGTAGGGGACCTCCGCGATGCGCGCCCGCGGGTCCGGCTCCGGCGCCCCGACCATGATCGCGGTGTCCATCGGGTTGTGGAAACCCTGTTGAAGCCCGGCGTTGAGCCGGGCGACGCGGGCGACCTCGTCGTCGGGCCTGCCGTCAACGCCGAGGGTGGCGGTCAGGCGGATGGCCCCGGTGGTGAGAGTGCCGGTCTTGTCGGTCAGCAGGACGGTCATCGCGCCGAAGTCCTCGATGGCCTCGAGCCGTTTGACGATGACCCGGTGCGCGGCCATCGCCCGAGCCCCAGCCGACAGGCTGACTGCGACGATAGCCGGCAGCATCTGCGGAGTCAGCCCGACCGCGAGTGCCAGGGAGAAGAGCAGCGACTCGATGACCGGCCGGCCCAGCAGCAGGTTGGCTGCGAAGATCGCCGCGAGCAGCACCACCATGACACGTACCAGCAGCAATCCGAAACGCGTCAACCCCCGCTGGAAACCGGTAGCGGCCGGACGACCACCGAGCCGGGCGGCCACGGCCGCGAACTCCGTGTCCCTGCTGGTCTGCACCACCACGGCCCGCCCGACCCCGCTGACCACGTGGGTGCCCATGAACAGCGTGTTCGTCCGCCCGGCCAGGTCGGCATCCACCGCGACCGTACCCGGCGTCTTCTCCACCGGGAACGCCTCACCGGTCAGCGCGGCCTGGTCGACCTGCAGTCCCTGCGCCTCGACCAACCGGCAGTCCGCCGGCACCATGTCACCGGCCCGAAGCACCACCAGGTCGCCGACCACCACGTCCTGGGCGGCGATCGACACCTCGCGCCCATCCCGGCAGACCTCGGCCTCGACCCGCACCCGGGCCTGCAGGGCATCGACCGCGCGTCCGGCCGCGTGTTCCTGCCAGAACCCCAACCCGCCGCTGGCCACGATGATGGCCAGGATGATGGTGCCATCGGTGAGATCGCCCACCGCCATCGACAACGCCGTCGCCGCAATCAGGATCAGAATGATCGGACTGGTGAACTGCGCCAGCAGCAGACGCAACCCCCGCCGGCCACCCACATCGACCCGGTTGGGGCCGTTCTCGCGCAGCAACTGGGCGGCGTGCTCAGCCGTGTGGCCCCGCTCGGAGGCCTGCACCGCCCGCAGCATGTCGGGCAGTTCGCGTGCCCAGAACGCGCCCGCCCGTCCACGCGAGCTGCCCCCCGCCACCACCCGACCCCCGATGTCTCAAGCCCGTCCCGTCATGGAGGGATGGGTGATCAGGTCATCCGCCAGCACACCGATGCCGTGGCCTGACGGCCCGCCCACCCTGCGACGCTACCGGCCGTCAGCCCGTCCGCACCCGCGAAACGGACATCCGACCCGGGCCGGCCGTCCGTGAGGCCGCTGCGGCGGCGCGCGGCGTTGACGCTCACTGATCAACACTGGCCCATGTCGGCCGCTGTCAGGCTGTCAGGCGGTGCAAGGTCATGGTTGCCCCCCGCCCAGCTGCTGACCCAGCAGCCGGCGCAGGTCCCACCGATCCGCGCCCATGTGCAGGCCCTCGCCGGGCAACCAGAGCGTCAAGGCCAAGAAGGAATCAGGCTGTGCGGGTATGGCCGCCGCCACGAGAAGCCGATCTGAGTAGCCGTAGAGTACCGGCCCCGGCCAGATAGGCGGCCAACGCGATCGGCGGTATCCCGAGCGGCTCGGGTGTGGACATGTGGACCATGCTGTTGATCAGCAGCCCGAGTACCACGGCCACATAGCTGGCAATGATGAGAACGGTGCGGGCGGTGGCCGGTCGACCCGTGGTCTCCCTTTCGCGGTCCTGTTGCCGAAGGTGGTGGCCGGTGCGTGCCTCGATCGGACCGAAAGCGGCGACGAGTGCCAGCAGGATCACGGTCAGCGACAGCAACCAGGGCAACCGCCAAGCCCACCAGGTCGCGGTGCCGACGGGCGGGGCGGGCAACCAGTGCACCGCGCCGAGCACGCCGACCAGAAGTAGCACGGCGCTCAGGTGCCACAGGAAGATGGTCAGGACGACGGCGTTCGCCCCGATCACCGCCTGCCAGGGGCGTCGGCGGCGCAGCCACCGTTCGGCCGGGCCACGCAGGAGCAGGATCACCCCGAGCTGGAGGGTGGCCAGGGCAAGCAGCGCCAGGCTTGGCGGCGAAGTGTTGTCCAGCCGCTCGCCGGGCACCATGAGCATGCTGGCCGGATAGGGGCCAACGACGGTGAGTAGCAGCAACGCGACCAGACCCACCATCAGTAGGGCCACCGCCACCGGCCAGCTCATCGGCAGCCGGTGAGCGAAAAGTCCGCCGCGCTCGATCCCCGGGCCAGCCTTCGCGCCGTCACCGCCCTGAGCTGTGGTGGCGTACCTGTCGTACCAGGCGAAGCCGACCTGGTGGATGACCAGCCAGCCGAAGAGGAAGTTGCCCGCTGAGAGCGGACCGGGGCCGAAGATCCGCCCGAGATCGCCCGCGACCACCAACGCCACCAGCACCAGCGGTACGACGAACCCGAAGCGGCGGTGCAGCGGATACATGATCGGGGTGAGTCCCACCACGCTGACGTAGGCGGTGAGGAACCACAGCGGGATCGTGGCGAACGAGACCGCTGTCCTGATCTCGACCGGATCTGTGCCGATCAGGCGCGCCAGCAGACTGCCGACGGTCAGGGTGACGAGCAGTACGGTGGTCGGGCGGATAAGCCGGGCACTGCGGTCCAACAACCATTCGGTGGCGGTGCCACCGCGTGCGCGATGGCTGGTCAACGAGGCGGCGTTGGCGAAGCCGCCGACCAGGAAGAAGACCGGGATCACCTGGAAGATCCAGGTGAGCGGATAGAAACCGCGCAGTTCGGATAACGCGGAGTAGCCGTTGAGATGACCGGAACGGTCGTAGACGATGACGGTATCGGTCCAGTGACCGAGGACCACCAGGGTGATCGCCAGCGCCCGGAGCAGGTCGACGTAACGCTCCCGCCCGGCCTGCGTCAGCTCGGCGAGCTGCCGCACGCGACCCATGAGGTCACGCTAATGGCCTCCGCGGCGCCCTGCCCCTGAAACAGGCCGAGCCGGCCCTTGCCGCCGTCGCCGACGTTACGCAACAGCAACCCGCTGCCAGCGACGTTGCCCCGCTCGCGGGAAGCAGGCCGGCCTGCTCCGACGACGGCGACCGTCAGGAGGTGACCGGCGTCGTAGTACCTGTGGGGCTTGCCGATGGCGACGCCGGGTCGGTGGACGCGGAGCCGCTGGGTGCCGGGCTGCTCGGATCCGGCGTGCCGTCCGACGGGGTCGGAGCAGGTGTGGACGGGGCCGGGGTGGGGCTGCCCGACGGGCTGGGAGTGGCTGTGGCCGAAGGCAACGAGGTAGCGCCGGTCGATCCGGGCGTCGGACGCACCGTCGGCTTCGCGGTCGGTGGCCAGGTGGACCGGCTCGTGGCGGTCGGCTTCGGGGCGTCGGCCGCAGAGCGCGGAGTCGCTGGGTCGGCGGTCGGCTGGCGCAGCGACTCGGTCTGGGCCACCGGAACGGTCGGTGGGGCGACGTCGGCGGGAGACGGACCGGAGACGACGTCCGCGCTGGGCGTCGCCAGGAGATCCGGCGCGCCGGCGGCCTGCGCCGGCACGGTGCCGCCGGAGTCGGCCTCGGCGTCTCCGATCTGCGCGAAGCCGAGGCCCGCTCCGCCGACCAGCAGGGCGGCGAGGGCTCCGGTCGCGACGGTGTGCGCGGCCGAACGGGGTGGGCGGGGACGCCGGTGGGCGGGCAACGAGCGCTCCTGACCTGCTGTGACGACTGAGCTGGCGCGACGACGCCGACCCCCGACCCTGCCGCCCGGCACGCGCGACCGCCAATAGCCGGACGGCGGTGGTGGCCGGGATCACCACCAATCAGGCATGCGGCCGCCGAAGGAGCCACCAGACCGACATGTCGGAGATCGTCAGAGCCATCCCGCCACCGCCGGATTTTGGACTTTTCGTAAGACGCGAAATAAGGCGGCACCAACGTCATCAACGACACCGGAGCCACGGCCCAGGGCACCAACACCGTCCCGGTGAACGTCGTCAGCCATCCGTGACCAGCGGGGCGGCGGCGGTGGGCATCCGTCCGCCGCCGCCCGGCCCACGAATGACCGTTCCCGCGGCGGGTACGCGATGCGGCGATGACACGCGGGAAGGATGACGTGCGATGAAGGTCAGAAGCTCCCTTCGTGGTTTGAAGCGGAAAGTGAACTCGATCGTGGTACGCCGCCGGGGCAAGGTGTTCGTGATCAACAAGGCGGACCCGCGGCAGAAGGCCCGGCAGGGGTGACGCCACACCGGCGCGGTCGTTTGCGACGTGGCCGCGCCGGCGAACGCCGGCAGAAACAGTCGTGGGTCACCCATCGGTCACCCGGAAGTGGATCCGGCGATGACATCATCTGCACCATGGACTGGATGCCGTTGGCGAGCACCGCCGCCGGTGCGGTCATCGCCCTTTCCGGCACGCTCCTGGTGGACCTGCGGCGCGATCGGGACACCAGATCGCGGGACCGGGGCCAGGACGCGTGGCAGAACAGCATCGACTTCGCCCTGGCGCTCGACTCCGCGCCCAGCTACCTCCGCGATGTGGCACAGGACCGGACCGACGCCACGAACCTCCACCAGGCGGCCGGACGCGCGCTCGTCCAGGCTCGGCTCTACCAGGCCCGTGAACGGCTCCTGATGTCAGCCCCGCCCGACCTGGTCACGTCGGGGGAGGAGGCGTTCCGGCGGCTGATCGGCATCCGCGACGCGATCCGGGGCGGTTAACGGCCCACGAGCTGCTGGTCTCTTGCCAGCGGCACGTCCTGGGGACCGGGACCGCGAGTCCGGGGCGGGGCAATGGCGGTGGTGGTATGAAGTCGGGGGAGGCGCCGGGAGGAGCCCGATGTCGAGCATGCCGGCCGCGGTGCTGCGACGACGCGACGAGCCGTTGCACGCGTCGTTCCTGGAACTCTTCTTCGACCTCGCGTTCGTCCTCGCGCTCCGGCAGTTGTCCGTCGTCCTGCTGGCCGACATGAGTGTCGCCGGCGCGGCGCGCACCGCTCTGCTCCTGTTGCCCCTCTGGTGGGTCTGGGTGGTGACGGCCTGGTTCAGCAACTGGTACGCCCGCAACAACAGGTGGGTGCGGGCCCTGCTGGTCGGTACCACGCTCGGGGTGATCCTGATGAGCGTCGCCGTCCCGAACGCCACCGGCGGCCGGGCCGTTCTCTTCGCCGGCGCGTACGTCGCGATCCACGTAGGTCGCGGCGTCGTCACGACGCTGGCGCTCCGGGGACATCCGCTGCGCCGCCGTACCCTCAGGGTTCTGGTCTGGTACGGCACGACGGGGATCCTGTGGTTGCTCGGGGCGGGCTGGCCGGCCGTGCGGATCCCGGCCTGGCTGGTGGCCCTGGCGGTGGACTACGCCGGGCCGCGGGTGGGCTGGCCGACCCCGGGGTTGGGCCGCGCCGAGCCCGGTGACCTGCGGCTGCGGGGCGGCCACCTCACCGAGCGGTACCAGCAGATCTTCATCATCGCGCTCGGCGAACTGGTGATCACCGCGGGTCTGGCCTACTCGGCGACCGACATGGCGGCGGCGCAGTCGGTCGCGTTCCTGCTGGTCTTCGCCGCCGCGGTGCTCATCGGGCTCATGTATGTCGAGCCGGCGGGCCGGCAGCTGGGCGCCGCCATCGACGAACGGAACCCGTCCCGGTTCGGCGCGCTCTCCGCCGACCTGCACCTGGTCATGATCGCGGGTGTGGTGGCCACGTCCGTGGCCGCGGACCTCGTGATCGCGCATCCAACCGACCGGGGATCGGGTGTGGTGGTCGCCATCACCGTCGCCGGCCCCGCGCTCTTCCTCACCGGGCGGGTCGCGCTGTCCTTCGGCATCTACCGCCGGCTGTCCTGGCCCCGGCTGCTCGGCCTGCTCGGCATGTTCGGCGCCGCGGTCGGCGGGTACGCGCTGCCGCTGCTCGGCGTCAGCGCGACGACGATCGCGGTCCTGCTCGTCGTGGCGGTCCTGGATCGTCGGCTCGCGCGCACCGAGTCGGCACCCCGCACGGCGCAGGCGGGGCGGTGACCCCACCCGCCCGCGCGAGGTTCCTACCCTGTCAGCGGGCCCGCCGGAAGGCCCGTCCGACCTCGGTGCCCAAGGGGCCGCCGCGGAACAACCCGGACCGGTCGCGGTCACTGGCGGTCAGCCAGATCGGCAGGTGGTACCGCTCGTGGACGGCGCGCAAATACGACTTCAGCTGACCGACCGCGGCCGTGGTGCGGAATTTTCCGCCATTCCAGTGCAGGGCGATGAAGTCGACCCGGCAGCCCCGGGCCTTCGCGCCCGATTACCGAAAACGGCCCGCAGCCGGGTGGCCCACGAGTCGCCGGCCGACCGACCGGGGTCCCGGCGTACGCTGCTCGGGTGGACCACGAAGATCGCATCGCGCTGTTCCTCGACTACGAGAACCTGGCGTTGGGGGCGCGCGACCATCGCGGCGGGATGGCCTTCGACTTCCGGCCGGTCGCCGACGCCCTCGCCGAGCGGGGGCGGGTGGTGGTGCGCCGGGCGTACGCGGACTGGTCGTACTTCGACGAGGACCGCCGGATGCTCACCCGTTCCCACGTCGAACTCATCGAGATACCGCAGCGGATGGGCGCCTCGCGGAAGAACGCGGCCGACATCAAGATGGCCGTCGACGCCGTGGAACTGGCCTTCGAGCGTGACTACATCTCGACGTTCGTGATCGGCACCGGCGACAGCGACTTCACCCCGCTGGTGCACAAGCTCCGCGAACTCAACAAGCGCGTCATCGGCGTCGGCGTCGAGAAGTCCACCTCGGCGCTACTCCCGCCGGCGTGCGACGAGTTCCTCTTCTACGACCGGCTCGAGGGGGTAGAGGTCCCCGAGACCCGCGGCCGGCGCGGTCGCCCGGCCCGGCTGCCCAGCCCGGAGCCGCAGCCGGTCGAGCAGGAGCCCGAGCCGCAGCCGGTCGCGGAGGAACCCGCCCGCGACGTCGACACGCTCGCGGTCCTGGTCGCCCAGACCGTCGCAGGCATGCAGGGTAGCTCCGGCGGCGAGGTGACCGCCTCGACGTTGAAGCGCACCCTGTTGCGGAAGGACCCGACCTTCAGCGAGTCCGACTACGGATTCCGCACCTTCGGTGAGCTCCTGCGACACCTCGCCGCGCAGAACGTGGTCGAGCTGGCGGAGGGTCCGGCCAAGGGCGACCCCGAGGTGTCGCTGCCCGAACACGGTGATCGGGAGGTGGCGTTCGGGCTGCTGCGCACCGTGGTCCAGGAGTTGGCCGGCGCCGACGGCACGGTGGCCTTGTCCGGACTGAAGAACCAGCTCCGCCGAGCCCGCCCCGACTTCAGCGAGAAGAAGCTCGGCTACCGCAGCTTCCTGCAGTTCTGCAAGGCCGCCGCCACCACCGGCATCGTCGACCTGCGATGGAGCCCGGAGGCCGACGACTACCTGCTCACCGTGCCGCCGGCGTAACCGCACCGCCCCGGGGCCGGAACCGACACACCGAGACACGGGTACGCCGGCGGTAGCCCTGCGGCGACCGGTGATCGCGACGCCCTGGGCACGGGACGAGGGCTCAGTCGCCCAGCCGCTGCCGGGCGAGGAACTTCGGCACCACCATCCGCCAAGCCTCCGTCACCAGTTCGGTCATCTGGGCGTGGTCGAGCCGGGCCAGGTGGCAGCACAGCCAGTTGAACCGCAGGTCGGAGGCCCGGGGAAGGAGGAACAGGTCCGCCTCGGCCGCGATGAGGCCGTCCCGCTGCTCCTTCGGGTAGCCGAAACCCATCGTCTGCTCGTCCCGGGAGAACGCCACGTACACGATGGCGCCGACGCGGAACTTCACCCGGTCGTGGATGAGGTGCTCGGTGGTGCGTGGCAACGTTCGGGCCAGCGCACGGACATCGGCGACAGTTATCACAACAGGGACCGTACGGACGCCCTCCGACAATCCGCAGCCCGCGCCCCTGCGCCCTCACGCGCCCGGGAACCGGCCGCCAGAACGACCCGGAGATTTGTTAAGTAGCTTGCCTTACGAAAAAATGCCGGTTACGTTGACACCCAACGATGAAGGTCGATCCGCGGCTGGCGTCGCACTCCGTTCTCCGCGGCATCGGTAGGGCTCCGGAGGCAGCCATGACCATCGGCGGCGTACGTTGTCTGCTCACCACCGTGATGCTCGTGGTCGGCGGCGTCTGGGGCCCTCCCGCCGCTGCCACCGTCGCCCCGGCCGATGCGACGGTCGTCTCGCTGGCATCCGTCGTGCCGGCACCGGTCCTCGCGACGCCGGCCGGCGGAGTCACCTACCGCATCACGGCGACCACGAAGATCTACGCCGAGCCCGGCTCGACGGCGGTCGCGGACGTCGCCGGCCAGATAGCGGCCATTCTCCGCCGCTCGACCGGCTATCCGATGCCGGTGCTCGACGCACCGAGTGCCACCCCGGCGGACGGCATAGCGCTGCTGCTCTCCGGGGCGCCAACGGGGGTCGGCAGCGAGGGTTACCAACTGGACGTCACCGACGTGTCGATCGCCGTACGCGCCAACGAGCCGGCCGGGCTGTTCGCCGGCGTCCAGACGCTGCGCCAGTTGCTGCCCCCCGCCGCCGACAGCGCGACCGTGCAGCCCGGGCCCTGGGACGTGACCGGCGGGCACATCGTCGACCAACCCCGGTTCGCCTACCGGGGCGCGATGCTCGACGTCGCCCGCCACTTCCTCCCGATGTCGGTGGTGGAGCGATACATCGACGAGATCGCGCTCTACAAGGTCAACCGCCTGCACCTGCACCTCTCCGACGACCAGGGGTGGCGTATCGCCATCAACAGCTGGCCCAATCTCGCGATCTACGGTGGGAGCACCGAGGTCGGTGGTGGCACCGGCGGCTACTACACCCAGGACGAATACCGGCAGATCGTCGCGTACGCCGCCGCCCGGTACGTCATGATCATTCCCGAGCTCGACATGCCGGGTCACACCAACGCCGCGCTCGCCTCGTACCCGGAACTCAACTGTGACGGCGTGGCACCGAAGCTCTACACCGGCACCAAGGTCGGATTCAGCTCCCTGTGCGTGGGCAAGGAGATCACCTACACGTTCATCGACCAGGTGTTGGGCGAGATCGCCGCGCTCACGCCCGGGCCCTACCTGCACATCGGTGGTGACGAGGCCAGCTCGACCACCGCCGCCGACTACGCCACCTTCATGAACCGCGCACAGCAGATCGTCGCGGCGCACGGCAAGACGGTCGTCGGCTGGCACGACATCGTCAACGCCTCGGTCCTGCCGTCGACCATCGCCCAATTCTGGGGGACCACGACCTCCAACGCCGCGGTGGCGACGGCCGCCCAGCACGGCACCAAGGTGATCATGTCACCGGCCAACCACGCCTACCTGGACATGAAGTACAACTCCCGCACCCGACTCGGCCAGCGCTGGGCCGGCTACATCGACGTCCAGGACGCGTACGGCTGGAACCCGGGCGCGTACCTGGTGGGGGTCGGCGAAACGTCCGTGCTCGGGGTCGAGGCGCCGCTGTGGACGGAGACGATCGAGACGCTGGCCGACGTCGAGTACATGGCCTTCCCGCGCCTGCCGGGGATCGCCGAGCTCGGCTGGTCGCCGGCGAGCACCCATGACTGGGCCTCGTTCAACCAGCGGCTCGGCGCCCAGGGCCCCCGCTGGCGCGTCATGGGAATCAACTACTACCACTCCACGCAGGTGTCCTGGCCAACCGGCTCCTAGGCGCCGCACCGAGCGGCGCACCGCTTTTCTTCGACTGGATCGAGGAGGCCGCCCATGTCACCGCCCCCACCCATCCACCCTGTCCAACGCAAGCGCCGACGGTACGCGATGCTGCTCCTGGCCGTGACCCTCGTGGCCGGCGTCGGCGGCGTGAAGGTGCCGAACGCGAGCGCCGCCACCGTCGGCTCCACCGAGCTGTCGACGGGCTGGGCGCTGCGGTCGGCCAACACCGTCACGGACCCGGGCGCGACCATCTCCCAGGTCGGCTACAGCACCGCAGGCTGGAACCAGGTCTCGCTCCCGTCGACCGTCCTGGCCGGATTGGTCGCGAACAACGTCTACCAGAACATCTACGTCGGGACGAACCTGCAGTCGGTGCCGGACCTCACCGGCCAGAACTGGTGGTTCCGGGGCCAGTTCACCGCCTCGGCCGCGGCCCCCGACCAGGCGTACTGGCTGCGGTTCAAGGGCATCAGCTACCGGGCCCAGATCTGGCTGAACGGCACCCAGCTCGACGCCAACGCGGTCGGCACCATGGCGGTGCACGAGTACAACGCGACGAACGTGATCCGGCCGGGCGCGCTCAACGCGCTGGCGATCCTGGTCACCCCGCCGGCGCACGACTGCAAGGACCTCTCCTTCTGCACGGTGGACTGGAACCCCGAGGCTCCCGACATGAACGCCGGGATCTGGGGCAAGACGCTGCTGGAGACGACCGGGCCGGTGGCTTTGCGTGACCCGTACGTCAAGACCGCCCTGCCGCTGCCGGCGACCAACACGGCGGACCTGACCGTCTACGTCGACGCCCTCAACGCGACCAACGCTCCGGTCACCACGACGGTCAGCGGCACGATCACCAAGGCGGGCTATCCGACCATCTCGATCAGCCAGAACGTCACCCTGGCCGCCAACGAGCGTCGCGAGGTGACCTTCGACCCGGCAAGCTATCCGCAGTTGCACGTCACCAGCCCCGCCCTGTGGTGGCCCTACCAGTTCGGCAGCCCGGAGCTCTACCAACTCTCGACGGCAGCGACGGTGGCCGGCGCCACGTCGGACACCAGGTCGATCAACTTCGGCGTCCGCCAGTTCACCGACTACCGGACCACCGTCAACGGTACGTCGTTCGTCGGCTACAAGGTCAACGGGCAGAACATCTTCTTCCGTGGCGGCGGCTACATGTGGGACATGTTGCAGCGCTGGGACACGAAGACCAACGCCACCCACGTCCAGTACGTCAAGAACATGGGCCTCAACACCATCCGTCTGGAGGGCACGCTCGGCAACGAGGAGCTCTACGACCTGGCCGACCAGGCGGGCATCATGATCATGCCCGGCTTCGTCTGCTGCAGCGCGTGGGAGAACGACAACACGTGGACGGCGGAGCAGGAACAGGTGGCCAACGCCTCGCTCGACAGCCAGATGCGGGCACTGCGCGCCCACGCCAGCCCGTTCATGTGGAACTACGGCAGTGACCAGCCGCCGACCGCCCCCCACCTGACCACGTACAAGAACACGGCCGCCAAGCTGCACTGGCAGAACCCGACGGTCGACAACGTGGCGACCTGGTCGAACGCCAACGCGGGCATGAAGATGGACGGCCCGTACAAGTGGGAGCCGCCGCTGCTGTGGTGGGACAGCCCCACCCAGTCCGGTAGCGCGTACGGCACCAACGGCGAGGAGGGCACCGAGGCGCCCCCGCCGCTGGAGAGCCTGCAGAAGTTCATCCCCGCGGCCAATCTGTGGCCGATCGGCGCCACCTGGAACTACCACGCCGGCAAGCCCAGGAGCGTCTTCGACAACATCACGATGTTCACCGATGGCGTGAACAAGCGGTACGGCAGCACCGTGAGCGCCCAGGACTACTCCCGCAAGTCGGAGCTGCAGAACTACGAGAACACCAAGTCGTTCTTCGAGGCCTGGAACTCGCACGAGTACACCCAGTCGTTCGGGGTCATCTTCTGGATGCTGAACAACGCGTGGCCCTCGGTGCACTGGAACCTGTACGACTACTACTTCAAGCCCGGCGGCGGTTACTTCGGCAGCAAGAAGGCCAACGAGCCGGTCCACATCGCCTACGACTACAAGACCAGGAACGTGTACGCCGTCAACTCCACCCTGACCGGGCGCAGTGGTCTGACCGCCACCGCGACGGTGTACAACGTCCCGAACCTGACCCAGGCCTACACGACCACGGTCCCGGTCACCGCGGCGGCGAACGCCTCCACCCAGGTGCTCACGCTGCCCGCGCTGACCGGCCTGTCCACGACCTACTTCATCCGACTGCAGCTCAAGGACTCCACCGGCGCGGTGGTCAGCAACAACCTGTACTGGTACTCCACCCAGCCCGACGTGCTCGCGGCCAAGTCGAACTGGTACTCGACGGGGGTCAAGACGTACGCCAACTTCACCGGGCTCAACAGTCTGCCGTCGAACCCCAACCTGGCCACCGGCGTGACCCGGACCGTTTCCGGCGGTCAGGAGACCGCCACGATCACAATGACCAACAACAGCCCGACGAACATCGCGTTCTTCCTGCGGCCGGAGATCACCGCCGGCAACGGCGGCAACGAGGTGCTGCCGGTGAACTACACCGACAACTACGTCTCCCTGTGGCCGGGTGAGTCGACCACCATCACGGCGACCTACCAGACCAGCGACCTGGGCGGCCAGGCCCCGTACCTGCGGACGCGGGGCTACAACATCCCGACGGCGTCGATCCCGGTGCCGTAACCGCACGACGGGCCAGTGGCGGGGGCGGCTGACCAGCCGCCCCCGCTCACCGTCACGGCAGCTTCGTGTCGGCCGGCATGTGTCGAAGCTCGATCGGCCGGCCGGCGCGCTGCGCCAAGAAGTGCGCGGCGAGCTGCACAGGAAGGATGTCGAGCACGCAGCCGCCGAGGCCGGCGGCGCCCGGAAGCCGGACGACCAGCAGGTTGTCCCGCGTGGGCAGGTCGGCCTCGGCGTCGGTGACCAGCACGACCCGCGCGCCGTATCCGGCAAGGTCGACGGCGAGGGAGACCTCGCGGCCCGCGCCGAACAGCAGAACTGCCTTGCCTGGCCCGGTCGTCTCCAACGGGCCGTGCAGGTATTCGCGGGTCGCGAAGCTGGCGGTGGGCAGGTGAGCGGCCTCACGCAGGAGCAGGGCGGCGGCGCCGGCCGTCGCCAGGCGTACCCCCGAAGCCACGACGTCGACGCAGCCGGCGCCGGCGAGCGCCGCCGCCAGCGGCTCGACATCACCGTCGAGCACCTCGGCGGCCAGGTCGGGCAGCAGTTCCCAGTCCGTCTGGGGACGACCGCTGATCCGCTCGGCGAGCAGGCCGAGCGCCTGCAGCGTCGCCGTGTAGCTGAGCGTGGAGACCGCGGTGTCCTCGGCGCAGCCCAGCGCGACGACGGTGTCGGCCGCCGCGCCGAGCGGGCTGTCCGGATGGTTGGTCAGGGCGATCCGGGTGGCCGGTCCGGCCGGCACGCCGGCCAGTGCCTCGACCGTCTCCCGGCTGCGGCCGGACTGGCTGACGGCCAGGAAGGAGGCGGCGAGTCCCGGCGGTACCCCGTCGCGCAGCTCGGCGGCGCTCGCCGAGATCGCGGGCAGGCCGGCGGCGCGCAGGACGGCGGCGAAGCCGGCGGCGGCGTGCGTGCTGGCACCCATGCCGAAAGCCACCAGGCTGCCCCACCGCGCCACCGTGGCCGCCTGGGCGCCGGCCGGTCCGTCCAGGGCCGCCCGCACCGTCTCGGCCGAGCGCCGCAGATTGTCCGGCTGCGCCCGCACCCCGTCGAGGAAAGCGACGGTCATCCCTTGACCGCCCCGGATGCCAGGCCGGTGATGAGGTAGCGCTGGAACATCACCGCGAGCGCCACGGGCGGCAGGGCGGCGAGGACACCGCCGGCGGCGATGAGGCCGAAGTCGACGGCGTTGCGCCCGGTGAACTCGGCGATCGCCACCGGAACCGTCTTGGCCTGGGAGGTGGAGGTGAAGATCAACGAGTAGAGGAACTCGTCCCAGCAGAGCAGGAACGCGTAGAGGGCGGTGGCCAGGATGCCGGGCTTGGACAGCGGCAGCATCACTCGGACGAGGGCGCCGAGTCGCGAGCACCCGTCGACCCGAGCGGCCTCCTCGAGCTCCACCGGCAGTGATCCGAAGAAGGTGCTCATGTTCCACAGTGCGAAGGGCGTGGCCAGCGAGCAGTAGACGATGATGAGGCCGGTCCTTGTGTCGAGCAGCCCGAAGCGCGACATGAGCAGGTAGAGCGGGATGATCAGGGTGATCGGCGGCAACATGTAGGTGACGAGGAACGACAACAGCGTCACCCGTCTCAAGGGAAACCGCAGCCGGGCCAGCGCGTAGCCGCCCAGTACCCCGACGGTGAGTGAGATGATCACCGTGCCGCCGGCGACCAGGAAGCTGTTGACCATTGCGCTGCGGAACGCGGCGCCGGCGCTGGTGCCGCCGCCCGCGAAGATCTCGCGGTACCGGTCGAGCGTGACGTGCTCGGGCAGCCAGCGCATCGGCCGGGAGACGATGTCGGTCTGGCCCACGAACGACGAATAGAGCAGCCAGGCGAACGGCGCGAGGATCACGACGGACGTGGCGAGCGCGGCCAGGTGGATGAACAGGCGGTAGCGCAGGCTTGCTCTCATGGCGACCTCAGTTCGCTCTGCCGCAGCAGCCGAAGGTAGATCAGGGCCAGCACGAGGATGGCGATGACCGTCAGGTAGGCCAGCGACGCCCCTGCGCTGAACCGCTGGGCGGAGAACGCCTCGAGGTAGGTGAAGAACGTGATCGTCTGGGTGCCGCTCGCGGGACCACCGCCGGTCATCACGTAGACGATGTCGAAGACCTTGAACGCTTCGATGGTGCGCAGCACCAGCACCAACGCGATGTGGGGCACCAGCAGGGGGAGCGTGATGCGCAGGAACGAGCGGATTGCACCCGCACCGTCCACCCGTGCCGCCTCATGGAGCTCTCGCGGGATCGTCTGTAGCCCGGCCAGCAGGAAGAACGCGACCAGTGACGTGTTCTTCCAGACGTCGGCCACGACCACCATGTTCAGTGCCAGGAACGGGTCGTTGCCCAGCCACGACCGATAACCGTCCTGCAGGTGCAGTTCGGTGAGCAGGGCGTTGGCCACGCCGTACTGGGCGTTGAGGATCCACCGCCACATCGCCCCGTTGACGATCGTCGGCAACGCCCACGGGAGAATCACGATCGCGCGGAAGAGCCAGCGCAGCCGTAACGGCGCGGCGAGCAGCTGGGCCAGTCCGAGGCCGAGGACAAGCTCGAGTGCCGTGGAGACGGCGGTGAAGTAGGCGGTGTGCCCCGCAGCCGCCCACAGTCGGTCGTCGGCGAGGATCTGGGTGTAGTTGCGCAGACCGAGGAACGGGTAACGACCGGGAAACGGGCTGTCGACGTCATAGAACGAGATGACCAGGGCACGCCCGGCCGGGTACAGCACCACACCGAAGACGACGAGCGCTGCGGGCAGGAGCAGCAGCACCGCGAGCCGGACCTGGCCGCCGCCGGCGCGCCTGGCGAAGGGCCACCGGCGCGTCGGCGGGGCTCGCCGGGCAGCTGGTGGCGCGGGCGCCGGGCGCGCCGGTGGCGCCGCCGTCATGACAGCAGGGTACGGGCTTGTTCGGCCGCGTCGTCCAGTGCCTTCTTCGCGGGTTTCCTGCCGAGCAACGCGTTCTGCACCTCCACCTGCAGGATCTGGCTGATCTCGTTGTAGCGGGGCACCTGCGGCCGGGCGATGAGGGCGGCGAGCTGCTTCCTGGCCACCGGCACCACCTGCGGCAGGGCGGACACCACCGCCGCCTCGTCGTACGACTTGGTCCAGCACGGCAGCGAGCTCTTGGCATACTTCGCCTGCACGTCGGCGCTGGTGATGTAGCTGATGTACGTCCAGGCCGCCTTCTGGTTCTTGCTGCCGGAACTGACCGACAGGGCCATCGAGCCGTTGACGCCCGGGCCGCCGGCCGATCCTGCGGGCGTCGCAGCCACGCCGACCTTGCCGGCGATCTTCGACTGCTGCGGGTCGTTGGCGGCGTTGAACATGTAGGTCCAGTTGAGCGCCATCGCGGCCTGGCCGTCGGAGAAGATCTTGCGAACGTCTTCCTCCAGCGACTCCACCGAGTTGGGGTTGGTGAGTTTGCTGTCGAGGCTGTTCTTCATGAACTCCAGCGCCTGCAGGCCGCCGCCGGTGTTGAAGGCGACGGACTTGCCGTCGTCGGACAGGAACTTGCCGCCGAAGGCGCCCACGAGCTGCGTGTAGTCGCAGATCAGCGCCTCGGCCTGCTTCCAGCTCCAGATCAGCGGATAGTCGACCACCTTCTTCGCCTTGAGCGCCCGGGCGGCCGTGAGCACGCCATCCCAGGTGGACAGGCTGGCCGGCTCGACGCCCGCCCTGGTCAGCATGTCGGTGTTGTAGAAGAAGTACTTCGTGTCGAGAATCCACGGGACGCCGTAGTAGCGGTCCCGGTAGGCGGCGGTCGCCAGCGCCCCACCGAGCATGTCGCTCTTCCACGCCGCCGGGAACTGGTCGGTCACGTCGGTGACGATGCGTTTGCTGCCGAACTCGGCGGGCCAGATGACGTCGATCAGCACCACGTCGAAGGTGCTGGCCGGGGCCGCCGCCACGATCTTGTCGTGCAGCGCCTCGTAGGCCACGAAGGACGGCTCGACGATGATCTTCGGGTATTTCTTCTGGAATTCCTCGGTCATCGCGCGGATGTCGTCCTCGGAATAACCGGCCTGCTTCATGAACAGGACCTTGATCCGGCCCTCGCCGGTGCCCGCGGCACCGCTGTCACCGCCCGCGCCACTGTCGCTGCCGACGTCGCAGGCGGCGAGCAGGAGGCCCGCGCCGGTGACCGCAGATAGTTGAAGGAGTCTTCGCCTGGACAGCTCGCTCATGTTCTCTGACATGATCGCCCTCCGGGGCATTAGGTAGGCTGCTTAACAAAAACTTGTACTCGGTTCGCGATCACGGGTCAAGGCCGTCGTCGCAGCCTCCCCGATCTCACAGGCGAGGGAGTGGAACGCGTTGGTCCCCGTCGACTCGTCCGGTCGAATGGTGCTGGCCGCACTGCTCGACAGCGTGCCCATGACCCGGCCAGAGCTCGCCAGCCGGACGAGTCTGTCCCGGCCCACCATCTCCGAGGTGGTACGCCGGCTCGTCGAGATCGGTCTGATCGTCGATGCCGGCGTGCGACGCGGTCGACCGGGTCGGGTGCCCACCTACTACCGGCTGGCCCCCACCGTCGGGTACGTGGTCGCGGTCGATGTCGGTGGCGACAACCTCCGAGTCGCGGCGGCGGACATGAGCGGCACTGTCTGTTTCGAGCATCGCCAGGCCACCAGAGGGACCGGCGCCAACCGTGTCGCCGCGCAGGTTGCCCGGATGATCGCGTCCGCGACGGACGCGGTGGGGGATCAGCTGGGGCCGCTTCGTAGGGTCGGCGTGTCGGCGCCCGGTGCCATCCATGCCGACGGTCGCACCATGTCGGCCGCCCGCAACCTCGGTGAGGAGGGCCCGTTCGACCTGATCACCCCGCTCGAGGCGCGCGTCGACGCGCCCATCGTGCTGGAGAACAACGTCAACCTCGCGGCGCTGGGCGAGCGATGGCGTGGGCACGCCCGAGATGTCGCCACGTTCGCGTTCCTGGCCGTCGGTGCCGGCATCGGCATGGGTCTGGTCCACAACGGCGAACTCGTACGCGGCGCGCACGGTGCCGCCGGCGAGGTCGCCTACCTGCCGCTACCGGATTCGGTGCCCCCGGGACAGCGGGCCGGGCGCGGCAAGGAGCAGCTGGCGGACGAGGCCGGGGCGTACGGCGTTCTCGCGGCTCTCGACGCCCGCAGGTCCTGGCAGGGCACGCGGCCGTCCTCGGTGGAAGAGTTGTTCGCCCAGGCCGCCGCGGGCGTGCCCGCCGCGCGTGACCTGGTGGAGGCCGAGGCCCGGCAACTCGGCCTGACAATCGCCAGCGCGTGCGCGATCTTCGACCCCGAGCTCGTGGTCCTCGGCGGGGGCGTCGGCCGCAACCCGCTACTCCTGCCGACGGTCCGGGACACCGTCAACGCGTACGCGCCGTTTCCACCGCGGATCGAGACCAGCGCCCTGGGCGAAGCGGCATCCCTCACGGGAGCATTGTTCGTCGCCCTGCAGGCCGCCCGCGCGGAACTCCTGCGAGCCGTCAGCGGTCCCGACGGCGGCTGACTCGCTTCGGCAACGCCAGCGCGAGGCGCGACACGGCGGGCGCTCATGGTGCGGGGGACAGGCGCCGCAGTCGGCGGTTCCACCACCCGGGACGGGTATGGGCCTGCCTCAGCAGTCGCCGGTGCTCCCAATGCTGGTACGCGATGAGAACCGGCACGAGCCCGAGCATGGCCATCGGCACGCGCGCGCGGGCGGTACGGTTCTCCCCGGCGACGGCCAGCAGGCCCGCCGCACCCGACAAGTAGAGAATTGGGTTGTAGAAGCGCATCAGCTCCGGTCCCAGCCCCTCGCAGTCTGCCAACCAGGGCAGACCTGTTCTGGTGCGACGAGTTGGCCAGCCGAGCAGATGGGCAGACACCGCGGCAAGGCCGAAGCCGTTCGCCGCCGCCAACACCGTGTCAGCCGACGCGTCGCGACCGCTGGCAACCCAGACGCCGCCCGTGACGAGTGTCCAGAAACCCGCGGCGGCGTACGGCCCGACCACCGAGGCGAGCGGCATACCGACGCCAGCTCCCAGCTCGAAGACCACATGTCCCGCCAGGCTGACCACGGTCAGCCGCGTCAGGGGTCGGCGCCCGGCGGACTTGGCGGGGACTCGACGGGCGCGGCCGCGCTGCGGGCGACTTCCGGTCATCCCGGGAGACCGTCCGACGCGATGCCTGCGTACTGGAAGCCGGTCATGCCGTTCCACTCCTCATGACGTGTCCGCCGGCCGCTGCGTGATCGCGATGACCCCCACCCGACTCTGTCGATTTTGCCCCGTTTGCGGCCCGGCATGTGCCAAACCGGCGATGCGAGCTCGCCCAACGCGAAGATGAAGACCTCCCGGTGCCGCGGAAGTCGGTGGTGGTCGAGGTGATCGACCAGGTCCACCAGCCCGCAGCATCAGCAGGCCCGGCCCGATGCCGACCCAGGAGTTCCGCTCGGCGATCAGCATCGAGGTCAGCGCGAGGGACGCCACGAAGATCACGTCGAAGAGCAGCTCCAGCAGGGTGGCCGCGGCGGGCCCGTCCCCGGACCGACGATTCCGAGCCCACCGGGTGTACCCGGTGCGGCGCGGGCTGCCGCCGGTCCTCGCGACGATCCAGGCCGGCGGCCTCCGCCAGCGTCCGAGCCGCTGCGCCGACTGATGGTGGGGGGTCGACCCACTTCGGTGCCAGCATTGACCGCACCTCGGTGTCGTGCCTCACCCCCGATGAGGAACTCCTCGATCAGCAACCCGTCCAGCCGTGCGCCGAGCCGCCGGCCCATGCTCCGGCTGGAGCGGTGGCGTCCAACATTCGGACGCCACCGCTCCATCGGTTGGCAATTGCTGTTGGAGGTCAGAACGGTCAGATTGTCAGCAGAGAGGCTTCTCGCCAGCCTTGTGGACTGGCAGGGACAACTGCTCAGCCTTTGATCTCGCGAGGGTCGCGGCTACGGGGGTAGGTGTTCTTCTCGCCGATGGCGCCGTCTTGCTTCTTGATCACGTGCTCGACGTCGCGCTCAGACGCCGTCTGCCGGCCCGCGGCTTCGGCTTCTGCCTTGGTGTCGTGCACCGTGCTCGCGCGCTGGTTGCCCTCAGGACGATTCTTCCACTGCCCATCCTCGTAGTACGTCTCGATGTCGCCCTTTGCCATGAGTCGTGGCCTCCCTGGTCGGCGTGGTCAGTCACGACTATCTGCCCCAGCCGCATCCTCCCCAACCGTCCGCCAAGCCGCTCTGCGACAACAGCAGTCGAAGAGATGATCCGGGAGGAGTGTCGGACGTCGAGGTCAGGTACAGCAGGAGCGAGGCTCGCCGCATCGGGCAGGAGCGAGGCAGCAGGACGGGCGGGGTCGGAGCTCCGTCTCGGCCTGGTCGTCGTACAGCACAGACCTTGCCCGGCTACGGGCCGCAAGGCTCGGCTGATGTCTCGTTCCTCGCATCCCGGACACGCCGCTGCCGCGTCGGCCGCATCCGGTGCTTGCTCGTGGTCCTCGCCCTTCTCGCGGGCCCCAACCGCGGCGGAACACTCTCGAGATGCCTGCGTTCGCCCCGCCGAACCAGCCGTTACAACTACTGACCCATGTCGTTTATCAGTGTTTCGAACACTTGCATGGCAGCGAGATCGCCGTGTTCATCACCGACCAGGCCGATAGCCGGTCGGAGACTGAGGTCCGAAGGGCGGAGCAGCCGCATGGAGTTCGACGTCACCATCGAGGTCCCCAAGGGAACACGCAACAAGTACGAGATGGATCGCCAGACCGGTCGGATCCGGTTGGACCGCACCCTGTTCACCGCTACTCAGTACCCGGCCGACTACGGTTTCATCGAAGACACACTCGGTGAAGACACCGACCCCCTCGACGCGCTGGTACTGGTACAGGAACCGACCTTTCCCGGCTGCCTCATCCGATGCCGGGCCGTCGGCATGTTCCGGATGCGGGACGAGAAGGGGCCTGACCCGAAGGTGCTGTGCGTGCCCTCGGCTGACCCCCGCCTCGCGTACCTCGGTGACATCACGGATCTGGAACACTTCCACAAGCTCGAGATCCAACACTTCTTCGCGGTGTACAAGGACCTGGAGCCGGGCAAAAGCGTCGAGATCGAACGCGGGATCTGGGCCGGCCGGACGGAAGCCGAAGCGGAGATCAGAGGCTCACAGGAACGCGCCCGCCGGCCGACCTCTGCCAGATGACCACGCCAGCCCGAGGTGCTGCTGGCCGATCCGGTCGCCGCCACCCTGCCCGATCGGGGCGACCTACACCAAGCCGTGCTGGACGCCGTGGTGGAGGCGGTGCGCCGACGTCCGGAGCGGTCCCGCTGGGACGCGGCCTGGGCGCTGCTGGTCCGGGCGCTGGAGACGGGCGCCCCGGACTTGGTGGTTGTCCCCGCGTCCACCCTCGCCCGGCTGCGCCAGGAGGACTGGGATGTGCCCGCCTCGATCGAGCGGCTCGCCGGGGCGGTGTCTCTGTCCCGGCATGCCGATCGGGCGGCGGCCCGGGTCGCGGCCCGCGCGGGCCGATGACCACCGGGCGCCCCGGGACGCTGGACCGGGACAAGCTTTTCAGCGCCCGGCTACACGCCGCCCGGGTCCGGCCCTACCTGGCGACGGCCCTGTTCGCCCTGCACGTGGCCGAGTCCCGGCTGGTGCCGACGATGGCGGTGGACCGGCACTGGCGGTGCTACGTCTCGCCCGTGTTCGTGGACCGGACCTCGGTGGAGGAACTCGCCGGAGTGTGGGTGCACGAGGTCTCGCACCTGCTCCGTGACCACCACGGGCGTGGCGACCGGGTCGCGCGGGAACGCGGGCTGACCGGGCCGGGGGAGCGGCTGCGGATGAACATCGCCGCGGACTGCGAGATCAACGACGACGTCTTTGGGGACGGGCTCGCCCGTCCCGAAGGCGCCGTCGAGCCCAGCTCCCTGCAGCTGCCCGAGGGACAGCTGATGGAGGACTACCTGCGGCAATTTCGGCTCGGACCGCGTACCCAGCACCTGGCCTGGCTGGACTGCGGCAGCGGCGCCGACGGGCTGGAACGCGAGTGGGATCTGGGACCGGACGGCGCGCACGCCCTCAGCGCGCAGGAACGGGACGTGGTGCGGTTCCGGGTGGCGGAGGGCATCACCGCCCGACCGGGAAACGTCCCCCAGGGCTGGCGGCGGTGGGCGGAGCAAGCGTTCCATCCACCGCAGCCATGGCGGGAACTCCTGGGAGCGGCGGTCCGCTCGGCGGTCTCGGCGCCGGGCGTGGGTGAGGACTACACCTACGGCCGGCCGTCGCGGCGCTCCGCCGGCGTGCCCGGCGTCGTCCTGCCGGCGCTGCGGCGCCGGCCCCCGCAGGTCTGCGTCATCATTGACACGTCCGGCTCGGTCAGCGACGCCGAACTGGGCAGCGCGCTGCTCGAGGTCGCCGCAATCTCTCGTGCCGTGGGCGGCCGGCGCGACCTGGTCACCGTGCTGCCGTGCGACGCGGCGGCCCAGGTCGTACGCCCGCTGTGCCGGGCCGAGGACATCCCGCTGGTGGGTGGTGGCGCACTGATCTGCGCACAGGTTTCGCCCGGGCGCTGCGGGACAGACCGTGCCCGGACGTCATTGTCGTGCTGACCGACGGGCAGACGCCCTGGCCCACCTCGCGGCCGCCCTGCCGCACCGTCGTGGGGTTGTTCCCCCGTGTCGCTCGGTGGAACGAGAACGATCCCGACTACGTGCCGGACTCGCCGCCCGAGTGGGCGCGGGTTGTCACCATCGGGTCCGGTCCGGCCGCTCGGTGAAGCTACGCGACAAGATCCCACTGCTTCCTACCGCAGAATTCGCGTACTGCTCCGCCTTCTCAATGCCCGAAGCGACGTAACGATTCGTGGCCCGCCGGATTAGCCAGCCACCGACGAGCTCCGCCGCGCCTCTGATCAAGGCGTACGCGTCGATGATCGCACCAGCGAACAGGGCGACGTCACCCCAGAAGCTTCCTCCGATGACGGCACCCTCGTCGAGTGGCGCGCCGCTGTGCTACCCACGAGGGTGTCCCGGCGATCGACGCCCGGTCGTGCGGGTCGGCTCGCTCCCCGGGACGCGGGCGGGATGGGACGCCCTCTTGCGCGGCGGCGGTTGGTAACCGGGGCTGTGGGGACTGCGGGGCGGGCGGTCTTGGGCCGTTGGTGGAGAAAAACAAGGACCCGGTGCGGGCTCCCATGGCGCGCCGCCGGCAAGTACTCTCCGGGCGGAGAGGAACGGGATGATCAGTCGTCGAATGTTGATCGGCGCCGGTTTGGGTGTCACGGCCGGCTTGGTTACGGCAGGTTGCAGCCGTGGGTCGTCGTCCGGAGCCGCGTGGTCGCAGCCCGGTCTGGCTGCGGCGAGTGCGCCCGCGGGCGAGGTGCGAGTGACCGTCACGCCGGCCGCCGATGCCACGAAGGTGTCGCCGCTCGGGCAGGTCGTCGTGGCGGTGGAGGGCGGCACGCTCAAGGACGTCTCGGTGGCCACGGGGGGTAAGACCATCGCGGGCAAGCTGAGCAGCGACGGTCAGACGTGGCGTTCGACCGGCAAGCTGGCCTATGGCAGAACCTACACGGTCACCGTGTCGGTGGCGGATTCCGCCGGCGCGCTGACCCGGCACACGAGCAGCTTCAGCACGGTCAAGCCGTCCGGTGTCGCTTCCGTCACGTTCCAGGCCAGTGCGCTGACCGCCCTTCAGGACGGCGGCACGTACGGGGTGGGTCAGCCGGTCATGGTGAACTTCAGCAGGTCCGTGAAGAACCGCGCTGAGGCCGAGAAGGCGATGCTGGTGGAGACCACCCCGCCCGTGGAGGGACGGTGGCGTTGGATCGACGGACAGAACGCGCACTGGCGGCCGGCGAAGTACTGGACCCCGGGCACGAAGATTTCGGTGAAGGTCAACCTCTTCGGCCGTGATCTCGGTAAGGGCGTCTACGGGGGCGCCAACGCCAGCACGAACTTCACCGTCGGCCCGTCCCGCATCGCCATCGCCGACGCCACCACCCACCGGATGAAGGTTTACATCGACGGCAGGATGGTGCGGGACATCCCGATCAGCATGGGCAAGGGCGGCACCGCCGTGGGCGCGAACGGGGAGGTCATCAGCTACTGGACGCGCTCCGGCCCGCACGTGGTGATGACCCGGGAGCCCTCGCACCGGATGACCTCGGCCAGCTACGGGATCGCTGATCCCAAGGATCCCAACTACTACGACGAGGTCATCAAGCTCTGTCTGCGGATCTCGTACTCGGGCGAGTTCGTCCACCTGGCCGACTGGAACATCGGTGCGCACGGCAGCCAGAACACCTCGCACGGTTGCATCAATGTCGGACCGGCCGATGCCCGATGGTTCTACGAGACGTTCCGGCCCGGTGACGTGGTCGATGTGCGCAACACCCCTCGACGGATGGCGCTCACCGACGGGGTGGGCGACTGGACCGTACCGTGGGACAAGTGGTGACCAGAGGTGCCACGCCACGGCCCGGTGAGCGGCCTCCTGGTAGGCGGCTCCACCGCTTGCCGGCTCGTCAAAGGACGAACACCCGGTCCGGAAGCCGGGCGATGGCGTGCTCGATGCGGCGCATCCTCATCGCTTGGCATGCCGGTTGTCTGATGTTCCCGAAGCCCCTTGCCGCGTCGGATGCCAGCCGGCGAGCGTGGACGTGGCCGGATCGTTCCGGCAGCTCAGGGCCGAGCGGGCCATCGAAGCGGGCGTTGGACCGGGCCCCGGCGGGACGGAGGGGCCCCGGTCATGTCCTCGGTGACCCGGGCCCCTCCGCATCAGGTGAGGTCGTACCGGTCCAGGTTCATGACCTTGACCCACGCCGCAACGAAGTCTTGGACGAACTTCTCCTGTGCGTCGCCACTGGCGTAGACCTCCGCGATGGCTCGGAGCTGGGAGTTCGAACCGACGACGAGGTCAACGGCGGTGGCGGTCCACTTGACCTCGCCCGTGGCGCGATCCCGACCCTCGTACACGTTCTCGGCCGAGGTGGATGCCTTCCACTCCGTGCTGATGTCGAGCAGGTTCACGAAGAAGTCGTTCGTCAACGTCTCGGGCCGGTCGGTGAAGACGCCGTGTCGTGCTTGCCCCACGTTGGCGTTCAGGGCCCGCATGCCGCCGAGCAGGACCGTCATCTCGGGAGCGGTCAGCGTCAACAGGTTGGCGCGGTCCAGCAGCAGGGTCTCCGGCGACAACTTCTGTCCGGCTCGCAGGTAGTTGCGGAACCCGTCTGCCTTCGGCTCGAGCACGGCGAACGACTCCACGTCGGTCTGCTCCTGCGAGGCGTCCGCGCGCCCCGGTGAGAACGGAACCGTGACGTCATGCCCGGCGTTCCTGGCCGCTTGCTCGACGGCCGCGCACCCGCCCAGGACGATCAGGTCAGCAAGCGAGACCTTCTTGCCACCGGACTGTGATCTGTTGAATTCCTGCTGGATCTGCTCCAGCGTCTGCAGCACCGTGGCGAGCTCAGCCGGGTCGTTGACCTCCCAGTTCTTCTGCGGCTCGAGGCGGATCCGCGCCCCGTTGGCCCCGCCGCGCTTGTCGGTGCCGCGGAAGCTTGCCGCCGACGCCCAGGCGGTCAAGGCCAGCTGGGAGATGGACAGTCCCGATGCGAGGACCTTGCCCTTGAGGGCAGCGATGTCCTCGTCCCCGATCAGCTCGTGATCGACTGCCGGGACGGGGTCCTGCCACAGTTGCGGCTCCGGGACCCACGGGCCGAGGTAGCGCGAGGCGGGTCCCATGTCGCGGTGCAACAGCTTGTACCACGCCTTGGCGAACGCCTCCGCGAACTCGTCCGGGTCCTCCAGGAAACGCCGCGAGAGCTGCTCGTAGATCGGGTCGACCCGCAGCGCGAGGTCGGTCGTCGCCATCATCGGGGCGTGCCTGACCGAGGGGTCGTGCGCGTCGGGCACGGCGTCCGCCCCGGCGCCGTCCTTCGGCTTCCACTGCTTCGCGTCGGCAGGGCTCTCGGTCAGCTCCCACTCGTAGCCGAACAGCGTCTCGAAGAAGCTGTTGTCCCACGTGATCGGGGTGGGCGTCCACGCCCCCTCGAGCCCAGCGGTGATCGTGTCCTTGCCCTTGCCGCTGCCGAAGGTGCTCTTCCAGCCAAGGCCCTGATGGTCGACGGGGCAGCCCTCGGGCTCGGGACCGACCAAGCTGGGGTCGCCCGCACCGTGGGTCTTGCCGAACGTGTGGCCGCCGGCGATGAGTGCGACCGTCTCCTCGTCGTTCATCGCCATGCGACGGAAGGTCTCCCGGATGTCCCGGGCGGACGCCAGCGGATCCGGGGTGCCGTTGGGACCCTCCGGATTCACGTAGATGAGGCCCATCTGCACGGCACCGAAAGGACCGGTGAGTTCCCTGTCGCCGCTGTAGCGCTCGTCTCCGAGCCACGTGTCCTCAGACCCCCAGAAGATTTCCTCGGGCTCCCAGATGTCCTCTCGCCCGAAGCCGAAGCCGAAGGTCTTGAAGCCCATCGACTCCAGGGCAACGTTGCCGGCGAAGACCAGGAGGTCGGCCCAGGAGATCTTCCGGCCGTACTTTTGCTTGACCGGCCACAGCAAGCGGCGGGCCTTGTCGAGGTTCGCGTTGTCGGGCCAACTGTTCAGGGGGGCGAAGCGCTGAGCGCCATCGCCACCACCGCCACGGCCGTCTTCGATGCGGTACGTGCCGGCGGCGTGCCAGCTCATCCTGATGAAGAGCGGCCCGTAGTGGCCGTAGTCGGCCGGCCACCAGTCCTGCGACGTCGTCATCACCTCGTAGATGTCCCGCTTCAGTGCCTCGACGTCGAGGGTCTTGAACTCTTCTGCGTAGTTGAAAGCCTCGCCCAAGGGGTTGGCCCGGGGTGAGTGCTGATGGAGAACCTGCAAGTTCAGCTGATTCGGCCACCAGTCCTGGTTCGTCCTCGGCCGACTCGGCTTAGGAGTCGGGGAGGGGATTGCTGGGTTCTCGCTCTCGCTGCCGTGCTCAGGCACGTCCGTCTTTCCTCCTGTCTTGATGTCTCGTTCTCTCAACTGGTTACCGGTGCGGAGAGACACTCGGGACAAACGCCCCAGTAGGTGACCTCGGCCCCGTCGATCGAGAAGCCCTGGTTGTCGGACGCGGTCAGGCAGGGCGCCTCGCCGACGGCGCAGTCGACGTCGGCAATGGCACCGCACGACCGGCACACGACGTGGTGGTGGTTGTCCCCGACCCGCGACTCGTAGCGAGCCACTGAGCCGGAGGGCTCGATGCGCCGCACCAGCCCCGCCGCGGTCAGCGCACGAAGCACGTCATACACGGCCTGGTGGGACACCTCGGGAAGCTCCCTACGCACGGCACCGAAGATCGAGACGGTGTCGGCGTGCGGATGCGCGTGCACCGCGGTCAGCACCGCCAGCCGTGGACGGGTCACGCGGAGTGCGGCCCAGCGCAGCATGCGCTCGAAGTCCGAGGTCATGGCCACGATGCGCAGTATGCTCCACTATGTTCTTGAATGCATCAAGAACCCGGTGGCGCGTGACGAGATGGCAAGTAGCGGGGAGTCTGCGGCTGTCAGAGCACGCCAAGGCCCAGTCACGGGGACTCGTCAGACCGCCCCTGGGGCAGTGTGGGGGTTGACGCTTCGCCTTACCACCGCGACGGACACCCTCGCGCCCAGTTCACTCAGGCCCGGGTGTTTGTTCGGCCTCGACGCGGGTAGCCATCGGCGCCAGCCGGGTAGCGACCACTGCCATCATGGTCGTGGCTCACCGTGGTCTGCTGGCCGCCGCGCTTGGGGGGTCGCTGGCTGATGTGCGACGTGTCACTGCCATCCGAGCAAGGGCGGTTGTCAGGGGAAATCGTGGAGCTGAGGGTTCACGGGGTGGCCGGCACCGGGGCCGGTCAGGTGCTCGGCTGCCGGGACGTCCGTCAGGTGGCCGGCGACCGCCGGGCCGGCTTCTACCGCCCCCGAGCGCAATCCCGGCACACCACCGGTGCGGGTGGGACAGTGCTGGAGGCGTACCAGTGGAGCGACCTGCCCTCGGGCACCGCGGCGCGGACGCTGTCGCTGGTGTTTCTGCTGCCGTGCATGCTGAGCAACGTGACGTTCTGGATGCGCCCGGCGGGACGGGGCTTGCAGTCCGGCGTGACGGTGCTGTGCCGGCTCCTCGCGCTCACCCTGACGCTGGTCTACGCGCTGACGGCGGCTGGGGTCGCCCTCGACCTACTGGCATGGAAGTGCATGGGCTCGTCCCGCTGTCTCGCCGGCCGCGGCTGGCTGTCCTGGCTGGACGGCCGACCGGTCGGTCTGCGCCTGGCGCTGCTGGCCCTGGTGCCGTTCGCCGCGGTGGCACTGGTGTGGTTTCTCGGCGCACGACAGGCCCGCTCGTACGGAGCCTTCCGATTGCCGGCCGCAGAGCCGCAGAGTGACCACCTCACGGCGTTGGACCGGTGGGACGTCTCGCCGAGGGCGAAACGTCTTCGCGCGATCCACGTCGCCGCTGCTTTCGTCACACTGGACGTCGTGCTGCTCGCCGCACGCGCCGCCGCCGGGGCTTCCGTGACGGTGGTCGTGCTGTCCGCGCTCGCCGGAGCGCTGCTGGCCACGTGTGTGGTGCTGCTCTGCGTTCCGCGCCTACTGGAGTCAGCTCCGATCGCCAGCACCGCGGATCGGATGCCTCTGGTGCTGGGCGCCGTAGCCGGCGGCCTGACGGTCGCGACGCTCGGGTCCGTCGCCGTGGAGCCGGTCCGCTGGCCGCGGTCGAACGGACTGCCCAGGTACGAGGACATCGTCGCCATTGTGTTCGTCACCCAAACGGCGCTGCTCGTCGCGCTCGCCGTACTGGTGCTGTGGCGTCCTGGCGGCCGGGACCGCCGGCCGGCGCTTCTGCGCGGGTTGGGCGCCGCCGTCGTCGCCGCAGTCGCGACGGGCCTGGCGGGGGCCCTTTCGGGCGAGCTGGTCTACCGTGCGGCGTCTCTGCTCAGCAGGCGGCCGTTCATGCTGCAGTCGGGGGACCTGGCGCTGCCAGTGCCGGCATACCGGTGGGCGATCCTGGCCTTCTTCCTGACCACAATCGCCGCCGTGACGGCGTGCGTCATCATCATCCTGTCGGCCCGCGCGGACCGTCGGCGAACCGCAGCAGCCATCGTGGCCCGGGACTACCCGGCCCCCCCGCCCGAGGCGAACGCCCAGGTCCGGCGAGTGGAGAAAGCGGTCATCCAGGCATCTTTCACCGAGCAGCTGGGCTCACTGGCCATGGCCTACGCGTGCCTGACCGTGATCGGGCTCGCGGCCAGCGTGCTAGCTCTTGTGGGCTTGGAGCCCAACCCGCTGGCGCGGAGCCTCCTCGGCGTGCCCGGCAATGTGCTGAGCGTAGTGATGGCCGTCGGCAGCTACCTGATCCTCGCAGTCGTCGTCGGGCTCCTGGTGGGCGGGCTGTTCACCTTTCGGACGGCAGGGTTTCGCCGCTACGTCGGAGTGCTGTGGGACCTCGGCACCTTCTGGCCCCGCGCGGCCCACCCGTTCGCGCCGCCCTCCTATGCCGAGCGGGCGGTGCCCGAGCTGACGGATCGGATCAGCCAGCTGGCGCGACGCTACGACGGGGTGGTGCTCAGCGGACACAGCCACGGGTCGGTCATTCTGGCCGCAACCGTGCTGCGACTGCGCCCAGAGGTGCGGCGACGAGTCGCGCTGCTCACCTATGCCTCCCCCCTCAAGCGTCTCTACGCCCAGCTCTACCCGGCGTACCTCGGCGAGCCCGTGCTGCACGAAATCGGCGACCGGATCGGGTGGCGCTGGCTGAACCTGTGGAGCGACACCGACCCCATCGGCGGCTGGATCTTCTCCAGACAGCGGCCCGGCGACCCGCCCTCGCGCCCCCTGCCCGCCGCGTTGGTGGACCGCCGCCTACGCGACCCCGAAGGCATGCTGGCCCGTCCTGGGGACAGCGCCCCGCCGCCGATAAGGGGGCACATGCCATATGAATCGGACGATCGCTACGCCACGGCAGTCCGCGAGATGGCAGACCGGCTGCGCGACCCCGACAGCGGTTGAGATTCCCCTGCTCGCCTCGGCTGCAGCGAGTCGGCACTTTCGGGCACCGGCTCCGCTGATGCCCGTCCTCACTGGGGTGACCACGTCGGGCACGGGATCGAGCCCGCCGCGAACGACGTGCAGACCGCGGTCATCCCCGGCGCCGTGCGGCTCTGCGTCTTGGCTGTTTCGGGACTCTGCGCCCTCCCGGCGCAGAGTCCCGGATCGTCACAGTTTGCGGGATGAGCCAAGATGCGCGCGGAGCGTTGCGGCGACCTCGCCTGCCGCGGCGAGTTGACCCGGCGTGAGCGCGTCGACGAAGAGTTCGCGGACGGCGCGCAGATGCGGGACCGTCGCACCCCGGAATGCCTCAGCGCCGGTCGGGGTGAGCACGACCTCGGCTCCCCGGTTGTCGGCGGCGCACTCCTCGCGGCGGATGAGTGCGCGCCGCTCCATGCGGCCGAGGTGATGGGAGAGGCGGCTGCGCTCCCAGCCGATGCCCGCCGCGAGCTCGGAGGAGCGCATCCGCCACCCCTCGGCCTCGCTGAGGGCGAGCAGCACTGCGTAGTCGCCGGGCGACAGCGAGGACTCGCTCTGCAGCCGAGACGACAACTCGGACCTGAGTGCCTCCGCCGTCTCGATGAAGTCGCGCCAGATCCGCAGCTGCTCCGCGGTCGGGAGCTGCCGTTTGCGCCGCTGAGGTGTGTTCTCCGTCATCCGTCCTCCAATTGACGTGTCAATCATACCGTGGGCATAATTGACACGTCAATCAGTCTGGCGATCTCGGGGCGGCACTCCGCACTGCCCGGGACCGGAGCAGGAGGAGACCATGAGCGCCGAAGGCTTCGAACTGGGACTCAACACGTTCGGGGAAGTAGCGACCGACGGCGACCGTGTCCTGAGCGACGCCGAGACCGTCCGGCTGATCGTCGAGGAGGCGCAGCTTGCCGAATCGGTCGGCCTCGACCTGTTCGGCGTGGGGGAGCACTACCGCGAGGGCTTCACCGACTCGGCGACGCCCGTGCTGCTCGCGGCGATCGCGACGGCAACAGAGCGGATCCGGCTCGGTACCTCGGTCACGGTGCTCAGCACGAACGACCCCGTCCGGCTCTACCACGAATTCTCGACCCTCGACGCGGTGTCGAACGGCCGGGCACAGCTCATCCTCGGGCGCGCCTCGGCGACCGAGTCGTTCCCGCTGTTCGGCTACGACCTGACCGACTACGAGCAGTTGTTCGAGGACAAGCTCGACCTGTTCATGCGGCTCCAGCGGGAGGACTCGGTGACCTGGTCGGGCACCGTCCGCAGCCCGCTGATCGAGCAGCGCCTGCACCCCCGGATGCGACCGGGAGGTATCCCGACGTGGATCGGCGTGGGCGGCAGCCCGAGCTCCGTGGTCCGCGCCGCCCGCTACGGACTTCCGCTCATGCTCGCGATCATCGGCGGGCGCCCGCAACGCTTCGCGGGCCACGTCGACCTCTACCACCGCGCGCTCGAACAGTTCGGGCACTCCGCGCAGCCGATCGGGCAGCACTCGCTCGGGCTGGTCGCCGACACGGACGAGGAGGCCGCGGAGACCTGGTGGCGCTACTGGCAACCGGTCGTGGCGCAACTGGCCAGCGAACGCGGCTTCTACAAGCCGACCCGCGAACGCTACGAGGCCGAGATCGACCGCGGGGCACTGTTCGTAGGGTCTCCCGAGACGGTCGCGCAGAAGATCGCCACGATGGCCCGCGACCTGCAACTCAGCCGCTTCGACCTCAAGTACGACGTCATGCACCTACCCCGGCGGGCCCGCGCCCGCAGCATCGAACTGCTCGGCCGCGAGGTCGCCCCGCGGGTGCGGGAACTCCTCACCAAGGAGCCCACCCATGTCTGAAATCCTGTTCGGCCTCGACACCTTTGGCGACGTCCCGGAGGACGACTCCGGTACACCGATCTCCTACGCCGCCGCGATCCGGCAGGTCGTCGAAGAGGCGGTGCTGGCCGACGACCTCGGCGTCGACGCCATCGCCGTTGGCGAGCACCATCGACCGGAGTACTCGGTGTCGACCCCGGAGACGGTGCTCGCCGGCATCGCCACGCGCACCTCACGCATCCGCCTCGGCTCCGGCGTGACCGTGCTGAGCTCGGACGACCCGGTACGGGTGTTCCAGCGCTTCGCCACGGTGGACGCGCTGTCACACGGCCGCGCCGAGGTCATCCTCGGACGCGGCTCGTTCACCGAGTCGTTCCCGCTGTTCGGCTACGACCTGGCCGACTACGACGCGCTGTTCGAGGAGAAGCTCGACCTCTTCGTGAAGCTGCTCGACGAGCAGCCGGTCACCTGGAGCGGCACCATGCGCGCCCCGCTGCGTGACGCCGACGTCTTCCCCAAGACCGAATCGGGACGCCTCGCCACCTGGGTGGGCGTCGGCGGTTCGCCGCAGTCGGTCGTGCGCACCGCACGCCACGGACTGCCGCTCATGCTCGCCATCATCGGCGGGCCGCCCAAGCGCTTCGCGCCCTACCTCGACCTCTACCGGCGAGCCGCGGACCAGTTCGGCACGACCGCGCATCCGGTCGGAATGCACTCGCCGGGCTTCATCGCCGACACCGACGAGGAAGCCAAGGAGGTGTTCTGGCCGCACTACCGGGTCATCCGGGACCGGATCGGCGCCCTGCGCGGCTGGCCGCCGATCCGCCGGGCCGAGTTCGACGCCGATATCGAGCACGGATCCCTCTACATCGGCTCGCCGGAGACCGTCGCCCGCAAGATCGCCCGCACGGTCAACGCCCTCGGCGTCGGCCGGTTCGACCTCATCTACACCGCGGGCGCACAGCCGGTATCCGCCCGGCTGCGGGCCGTCGAGCTCTACGGCACGAAGGTGATCCCCATGGTCCGCGACATCCTCGCCAACTGATCCCAGGTACGCGGCATCGAACACGATCGGAGCAGAGATGAACGACACGGCCCAGAACGGCCGCCGAACCATCGGCATCCTCGGTGCCGGCAAGCTGGGAACCGTTCTCGCGAGGCTCGCCCTGGCCGCCGGTTACCGTGTGCTCATCGCCGGCTCGGGCGACCCCGCCAGAATTGCGCTCACCGTCGAGGTGCTCACTCCCGGCGCGGTCGCCACCACCGCCGTCGACGCCGCGGCCCGCGCCGACATCGTCATCCTCGCCCTGCCACTCGGCAAGTACCGCAGCATCCCCGCAGACGCGCTGCGCGGCAAGCTCGTCATCGACGCCATGAACTACTGGTGGGAAGTCGACGGCATCCGAGACGACCTCACCGACCCGAGCACGTCCTCGAGCGAGATCGTCCAGGCGTTCCTTCCCGGCGCCCGTGTCGTCAAGGCGTTCAACCACGTGGGCTACCACGACATCGAGGACACGGCCCGCCCCGCAGGCGTTGCCGCACGCACGGCTGTCGCGATCGCCGGCGACCACCCCGCCGATCTCGCCGCCGTCGCCTCCCTCGTGGACGCACTCGGCTTCGACCCGGTCATCGCCGGCCCCCTCGCCGAAGGCATACGCTTCGAACCAGGCACCGAGCTCTTCGGCGCCGACGTAGACGCTGACGAGGTCCGAGCCAGACTCGACCGCTTCCCGCGGCGGGGGCCGATCAACCAGGGAGGCAGACAGTGAGTGACGTCGACATGATCGTCATCCGGAACAATCCGGAAATGAAGAGGTACGAGGTCCTGGTCGACGGCACTCTCGCCGGCTTCGCCGACTACCGCCTCGTCGGCGACCGTGTGGTGTTCACTCACACCGAGGTGGACGTCGCCCACGAGGGGCGCGGACTGGGCTCGCGGCTGGTCGGGGAGGCGCTGGACGATGTGCGACGGCAGGGCCGATTCGCCACCCCGCTCTGCCCGTTCATCGTCTCCTACATCCGCCGCCATGCCGAGTATGCCGACCTGGTCCGGCACCCGTGACCGAGCCGGCCACGCACGACCCCTTCGATGACGGGAAGCGGTATTCCGGCCCGGAGATCCTGGTCAGCTACGACGCTCGCCGGTGCCGGCACGCCGGCGAGTGTGTCCGGGGTCTACCGAAGGTGTTCGATGTTGGACGACGCCCATGGATCCTGCCCGGGGCCGCACTGGCAGACGAGGTCGCGACCATCATCAGGCGGTGCCCAACCGGGGCCTTGCAGTATCGCCCGACGACCGGTGCCGACACCGAGCAACCTGATCCGGTGACGACCGTACGAGCGGTGCCTGGTGGTCCTCTCCTCTTGCGGGGCGACTTGCGGGTGTGGACGGATCAGCCCGGCGTCGGTGTCGGGATGCGCCGCGAGACCCGGATGGCGGCCTGCGCCTGCGGCGCCACCGAGCTCGCCCCGTACTGCGACGGATCGTGTGGTGTCGAGCTCTAGTCAGCTCCCTGGCGGTCGCCCGGCGGCGGAGTGTGGTTCGCAGGCCGCGCAACGATTCCCTGGCAGGGATGTTCTCGTAGACTCGCCGATTTGTTCCACTCGTTGTAGAGGAAGTCGAGCGCGTTCTTCAGTGCGCCGGACGAGTGGTCGTACTCCGGCGTGACCATCACGAACCCGTCGCAGCCGGCGGCCCTCCTCATCGCTCAGCCGCCGTGCCCGGACCGGCTCAGCCATCAGCCCCACCCTTCGACGACGACCGTAATCGCTATCGAGAGTGAGACCCGACCAGCCTGACCGGGCGCCGCCCCCAAAAGTTGCGGAGATGGCCGCGGGAGATCCCGCGGCCATCCGCCGCTGGGATTGCACTGGAGTACTAACTGGCGTTCTCCCTGCGATGGGGAAGTTTCCAGTTCGGCCGGACGTAGTGGCACGTGTAACCTCCGGGATACCGCTCCAGGTAGTCTTGATGTTCAGGCTCAGCCTCCCAGAAAGGTCCAGCAGGGCTGACCTCAGTGACCACCTTGCCTGGCCACAGGCCAGAGGCGTCCACGTCGGCGATCGTCTCCTCTGCGACCTGCCGCTGCTGGTCATTGCTGTAGAAGATGGCTGACCGGTAGCTGGTTCCGACATCGTTGCCTTGACGATTCTTCGTTGTCGGGTCGTGGGCTTGGAAGAAGAACTCGAGGAGTTCCCGGTAGGACAGGTTCTCTGGGTCGAAAACGATCTCGATCGCCTCGGCGTGGGAGCCATGGTTCCGATAGGTCGCGTTCGGCACGTCGCCGCCGGTGTATCCGACCCTGGTGGCGAGCACGCCGGTGCGTTTGCGGATGAGGTCTTGCATTCCCCAAAAGCAGCCGCCAGCCAGGATCGCCTTCTCAGTCGTGTCGGTCATCGCTTCGCCCCCCGTCTGGGTGCTCGAACATTTTGCGGTACTCGCCATAGCCTTCACGCTCGAGGTCGTCCCGGGGAATGAACCGAAATGCGGCCGAGTTCATGCAGTAACGCAACCCGCCGGCGTCTGCGGGGCCATCGTCAAACACGTGGCCAAGATGACTTTCGCCGTGCGCCGACCGGACCTCGGTCCGGATCACGCCGAGGCTCGAGTCTCGGACTTCGACCACGTTTTCCGGTTCGATCGGCCTGGTGAAAGTCGGCCAGCCCGTGCCGCTGTCGTACTTGTTGACGGAAGCAAACAGGGGTTCACCGGACACGATGTCGACGTAGAGGCCCGGTTCTTCGTTGTCCCAATAGGCGTTGTTGAAGGGAGGCTCTGTCTCAGCTTCCTGAGTGACTCGATGTTGCTCCGGCGACAGCCGAGAAATCGCCTCGGGGTTCTTGCGATACTCGTGTGACACGGTTGTTCCTCTCGGATAGATCGTCGACAAGAGAGGCCCGGTTCAACCGGCCCGCACAGACGCGTCCTGGATGCGTACCCCGCTCGCGGTTGACTAACCACGATCTCAGCGGCCTCCCCGCCTAACCCTGCGCCTTCATAAGCGCTGGTGACGGCGACGGATCGTGAACGTGTGAGCCGGTCGACTACGGGTACATCGGCCGACTGGCCCGTTCTGACGGCCGCGGCACGTTTCCTTACCTCGCCGGAATTCACGCCATGGGCACTCTCGGTGTCGCGCGGTACCTCGAAGATCACTTGGACGAGCTGTACTGCGAGCGCTTCGGAGGCCGGCAACCCGAAGCCGTCCAATGAGGACTGAGAGCCATGGCCAGCGAGAGCCCGATCGTGGTTGCTCGACGGTGCCACCGCCCGTACCGGCGCCGAATGCGTCCACGACATTGCGTGGTAGGCCGTCAAGCTGGGCTCAGCTCTCGCGGGATTGGCCGCTGACCGTGACTCGGCGCCGATGGCGGTGGCGTGCCTCGACGGGTGCACGCGGTCCTGACCCGCTGTCGGGTGAACCGGTTATCTCACATCGACCGGCGCGTCGGTGAACCTGCGCCGTCAAGAGCACGATCAGCCCGGCGCGATGCTGCACGTTGACATCAAGGAGCTCGGCCAACCGGCCACACACCGCCACCGGCCGCAAACCGCCCATCACTAGGTTGACCAACGTCCCTTGGGCAAGTACACCCAGCCGTCGTCCCGGGGCGGGATCCGGGCCAGCACGAGCCATTTCCCGCCGTAGGGCTCGAACGTCGCTTCGACCTGCTCGAGGTGCTCGAGCCCTTCCACCTTCGGGACCCTGCCGGGGATGCGGAGATGGTTGACCAGGGATGTCGCCATCCCTGGCTACCCGAACGTAAATACGTACGCCTCGGCGCCGGGCTCTAGGAACGTAAGCTCCAGGGTCCGTTCGCGGACCGCGTCGTGCTGGCGCACGAGCTGGTACAGGCTGCCCTCCCGGAGCAAGCCGTCCCCATTCTCGTCGACGTCCACGCCGTGTGACGGGCCAGGAGCTTCCCCGTCGAGGAGCACGCGGAAAGGGATCGACTCTCGCGGTCCGGGAGACAGTACGAGATGCGCGTCGCGCGCGTGGAACCGGTAGGCGATGCTCCCGCCGGCCTGGTCGAGCACGACATTCTCAGACCCGATCGTCCACTCGCCGGCGAGGGCCCAGTGGTTGACGCGCAGGCTCTCGGGGAGCTCGTAGGCGTGGCGTTCGTCGAACGCGGCGCCGTCCGGTGACGCGAAGTGCTCGCTGCGCCGGTAGCCGAGATACGTCTCGGGCGTACGCAGGTGGTCCCAGTCGGCCTCTGCCTCCACGCCGAGTCCTTCGACGGGGACGAGCTCGCGCTCGACGCCGAGCAGCCGCTGGATGACGCGCTCCGACTGCTCGTAGCGTCCCTCCCCGAAGTGGTGGTCGCGGATGATGCCGTCCCCGTCGACGAAGTAGAGCGCCGGCCAGTAGTGGTTGTCGAAGGCGCTCCATACCCCGTAGTCGTTGTCGACCGCAACCGGGTAGTCGATCCCTCGCGCCGTGGTCGCCTGCCGCACCCGGTTGATCTCGTGCTCGAACGAGAACTCCGGCGTGTGGACTCCGATGACGACCAACCCGTCGTTTCGGTAGGCCTGCGACCACGCACGGACGTACGGCTCCTGGCGCAGCCAGTTGATGCACGTCAGCGTCCAGAAGTTCACGAGGACGACGTTGCCGCGCAGCTCGGCGGGGCCGAGTGGCTCTGAGTTGAGCCACTCGGTCGCCCCACCGAGCGAGGGCATATGCAGACGTTCGGACACGGTCATCTAGCGGAGCGACCGGAAGCCGGCGCGAACCTCCTCCGAAAGGAGTTTCGGCTGTTCCCAGGCCGCAAAGTGGCCGCCCTTGTCGAGCTTGTTGTAGTGGATGAGATTGGGATACGCCTGCTCTGCCCAGCTCCGCGGGGCCTGATAGAGCTCATCCGGAAAGACGCTCACGGCAACCGGGATGGAGGCGCCCACGCCCTTGGCGGCGAAGAAGGAGAGCTTGTTCTCCGCATAGAGACGAGACGCGGAAACCCCCGTGTTCGTCAGCCAGAAGAGCGTGATGTTGTCGAGGACATCGTCTCGCGTAAGGCCTTCGGACTGCCCGGCAAAGACCCGGGAGATCAGCTCCAGACTAGCCGCGTCATGGTCAAGCAGAAAGGCCGCCAAACCGACGGGCGAATCCGCCAATCCGGTCAGCGTCTGCGGGCGCGCCATCATGAGGCCATAGCCGACGTGCTTCCATACGAAGTCCAGCTGCTCGCACGCGCGCTTTTCCTCGTCCGAGAGATCGGATGGCAGCGAGCCGAGTGCATTGTTCGCTCCGGTGATGTCGGACTGGAACAGCTTATCAATGTCGGGTGGAAACACACCAGGCATGTTCACGTGGATGCCGAGCAACCCCGGAGGCGCCTGCACACCCATCATATCCGTGACGATCGCGCCCCAGTCGCCGCCTTGCGCTACAAATTGCGTGTATCCAAGGCTCTTCATCAGCTCTGTCCACGCACGTGCGATGCGCTCGGGGCCCCAGCCGCCCGTGGTCGGCTTGCCCGAAAAACCGTAACCTGGCAGCGACGGAATCACGATATGGAAAGCGTCCGATGCGCTCGCGCCATGTGCCGTGGGATTGGTGAGCGGATCGACGATCTTCAGCTGCTCGATTATCGAGCCGGGCCATCCGTGCGTGACGATGAGCGGCAACGCGTCTTCATGCTTCGAACGAACGTGAATGAAGTGAATGTCCAGTCCATCGATCTCGGTGATGAACTGCGGCAGGGCGTTCAGTCTCGCCTCGACCTTGCGCCAGTCGTACTCTGTCTCCCAATAGCGCGCGAGTGCCTGGATCGTCGCCAACTGCACGCCTTGCGACTGATCTGCGACGGTCTCCTTCTCGGGCCAGCGCGTGGCCGCGATGCGCGCACGCAGCGCCTGGAGTTCCGCCTCGGGGATCTCTGCCGTGAACGGTCGGATCTCTGTGGCGGGCGCTCGCGCTTCGGTCTTGACAGCCATGTAGGCATCCTTTCCGTTTGAGGTCCTTGGAGGTCGAGCGGGGCTTTCTGCCCTCCTAGAGTGACAAGCGGCGCGGCATGCCCCGGCCTCCTGTTTCGCGAGGAGCATCTTGGGTGAAGGCGCTGCCCGGACTTGTGCCAGTTCGGCAGAGGCACGTCGCTCCCTCTCCGACCCTAGAACGCCTTTCCCGTGGTCGCGGGCCATACGAGCAATCCCGCACGGGCCTTCCAGGACGGGCCTAAGGGATGTCTCGTAACCCCGGTGTCTGTCTGCTAAGGACGATCGGTCAGGATGCCTGGGTGCAGGTGATCACGGCAGCGCACCCTGAGTGGATCTTTCCGTTCACGGGGCTGCAGCCCGCCCAGTTCCGCAAGCTGGTCCGCCTGGTCGCCGAGCGTGGCGGTGACGCCGTCGCCGACGGCCGGCCGGGCCGGCAGTGGGCCCTGGACCTGGCGGACCGGGTGCTGCTGGTCGCCGCGTACTGGCGCACGAACCTGACCATGCGCCAGATCGGCCCGCTGTTCGGGGTGTCCCACTCGGCGGCGCACCGGGTCATCGACACCCTCGGCCCGCTGCTGGCCCTCGCGCCGGTGCGCCGGCGGCCGGTCGACCAGATCGCCATCGTCGACGGCACCCTGATCCCCACCCGCGATCACCGCCTGGCCGCCCGGAGCAAGAACTACCGCTACTCGACGAACCTGCAGGTCGCCATCGACGCCAGCACCCGCCTGGTCATCGCCGTCGGCGACCCGCAACCCGGCAACCGCAACGACACCATCGTCTACCGCACCAGCGGCATCGAGGAGAAGCTGGACGGGCGGCCGGTGATGGCCGACGGCGGCTACCGCGGCAACCCCGAGGTGATCATCCCGTACCGCAAGCCCACCGACGGCAGCGAACTACCGGATTGGAAGGAAGACCTCAACGTCGAGCACCGGAGGGTCCGCGCCGGGGTCGAACACGCCCTGGCCAGGATGAAGTGCTTCAAGATCCTGCGCGACTACCGCCGCGCCGCCCACACATTGACCGATGCCGCTTCCGGCATCGCCAACCTCCACAACATCATCCTGGCCGGCTGACCACCGGCCCGGCACCGGGCAACACCTTCACCCAGTTACGAGACGTCCCTTAGGGCTGCAGCTCGAAGGCAACCAGGGCCGCTCGTCGCGAACGCGATGGCGCACCAGGCGCCGCCGGGACTTCTGGGCATACATGTCAATATGCCGGCGACGGTGCCGGGGGACCTGATGAAGGCCGTCGAGGGTGGCGAGCCGGCTCCGGCCGGGCTGTCCGCTGACGAGAAGAGGGCCTTCGAGGCGCTGAGCGGCTTCTTCCTGAAGAACGCGGCCTATGGGTTGATGATGCAGACCCGGTCGACATGCTGGCCTTCTTGCCGCGGCGTGGCTCCGGTCTTGCCGAGATGACCCCTCGAATCCCTGAGTTCGCTGCTGAGCGATGGGTGAATTCGGTGGCATGGCACCGCGACTATGCCGATCTGGGCCTGGTCGTCATCGGCACGCATGCGCCCGAGTTCGAGTTCGGCAAGCGCGCCGAGAAGATTGACCGGGGAATCCGCGACCACGGGCTCACCTATCCCATTGCGCTTGACAACGACTTCACGTTCTGGCGGACCCTCGGCAACAACGCCTGGCCGGCGAAGTATCTCTTCGACGGGGAAGGGCGACTCGTTGGTCGATGGGTCGGGGAGGGTGGCTACGAACGCGTCGAGTCGGAGATCCGGCGGCTTCTCGTCCGCGAGGCGGCGGTCAGGGTACTGCTCGATGGGAAGCCGATCGGCGACGAGCGCGGCGCCGACGTTGGCCAGGACGCGGTGGAGCACCTCAACCGCGCGGCAAGGATTCGGCTTGTCGCCGGCGCGTCTCGGGACGATCGCCTACCGACGCTCGTCGCCAGCCAACCGGCCTACGCGTTCGCCTTCACATTCGGCCCCCGTAAGGCACGGCCCTAAGTTGGTGTCAGGTCTCAGGACGTGCGTGACAGATCAGTCTCGGGACGTAGGTGACACATCCGGCTAGACGATCTTGTTGTTGTCGGTGCGCTTGCCGTCGGGCTTGGTGACCCGGACGTAGGCGGCGAAGCCGTTGCGGTACGGAGAGATCAAGCCTTCGCCGTTGGCACCGGCACGGCCGGGCATCAGGCGACATCCTGCCGCTCGACCTGGTCGCGGAGGTACTAATCGACCCCTCGGGCAGGGTGCGACGGTACTTGCCGTCCTTGATGGAGCGCAGCTCGCCGGTGGATCTTCATCTTGACCGAGGGTGCCGATGGTGATGGTTACGGGGGGTGTCGTCCGCGGTGCGGCGATCGGTGGCGGGTGTCGCTGAGCTGGCCAAGGTGACGGAGTCGCGGCGGGCTTGGTGAGGAAGTGGTCGACGAACCCAAGCATGTGGGCCCAGCGCCGAAGCCCGGCGTAGGGGGTTCGTGGTGGTGTCAAGGCCGTTCCACGCCGAGGGATCAACCCCGCAGTAAGTCCGTCAGCCAGCATGCCCCGGTGCGTGAAATCAGATCGGCGCAGTTTCGGGGTCCGGTGTAGGGAGCGGTGTGGGGGTTGGTATGCCTGTGGGGTGGCGGAGCGAGCGAACGACGGGCAGCCTGCGGTAGGCGGCGACGGGCCGGCGGAGGACGGTGGAACGGCGTCCCAGACATCGCTGGCGGGCCACCGGACGGCGGGGCTGGGGTTGCTGCTGGGCGCGTTGGGTGTGGTGTATGGCGATATCGGCACCAGCCCGCTGTACGCGCTGAAGACGGTCTTTACCCTCGACCGCAGCCTGACACCGGACGCTCCCGACGTGTTCGGGGTGATCTCGTGGGTCTTCTGGTCGATCATCCTGATCGTTTCGGTCAAATACGTCATTTTCATTCTGCGGGCCGACAACGAGGGCGAGGGCGGGGTGATGGCCCTGGCCGCCCTCGCTCGAAGGGCGCTGCTCAAGGCAAGCGAAAGGCGCGCCGCCACGGTGCTGGCGCTCGGGGCGCTCGGTGCCGCGCTGTTCTACGGCGACAGTGTGATCACCCCGGCGATCTCGGTGTTGTCGGCGGTGGAAGGGCTGGAGGTCATCTCCCCTGGCTGGGCGGTGGTAGTCCTGCCGGCGTCGGCGGTGATCCTCACCCTGCTGTTCGCCATCCAGCGATGGGGCACCGGACGGGTCGGGGCCGTGTTCGGGCCGACCATGGTGCTCTGGTTTGTCTGTATCGGCGTTGCCGGCGCGGCCGAGGTGTTGCGTTACCCGGGCGTTCTGGCCGGCTTGTCGCCGACGTACGCGGTCTTGTTCGTCGTGGCTCACCCGGTCATCGCGTTCATCGCGATGGGCGCCGTGGTGCTGGCGATCACCGGCGCCGAAGCGCTCTACGCCGACATGGGTCACTTCGGCCGCGCCCCGATTCGCCGGGCCTGGTTCGCGATCGTGTTTCCCGCGTTGACGCTCAACTACCTCGGCCAGGGCGCGTTGATCCTACGGGCACCGGACAGCCGGGCTGATCCGTTCTTCCTGCTGCTGCCAGACTGGGCGCGGCTGCCGATGGTCATTCTGGCCACCGTGGCCACCGTGATCGCGTCCCAGTCGGTGATCTCCGGGGCGTTCTCGGTGTCCCGGGAGGCCATGCGGCTGGGCTTCCTGCCGCACCTGCGCATCCGGCAGACCTCCCGCCGGGCGTACGGGCAGATCTACGCGCCCGGAGTGAATTGGAGCCTGTTCGCGGCAGTCTTGCTAGTGACGTTCGCGTTCGGCTCATCAACGAACCTTGCCGCCGCCTACGGGGTGGCAGTCACCGGCACCTTCCTGATCACCACAACCCTGTTCCTCGTCGTCGCACGGGCGTGGTGGCACTGGACCACCTGGCAGCTAGTGCTGTTCGGGGTCGTCTTCGGCACCATCGAGCTGACCTTCTTCACCGCGAACCTGGCCAAGGTCACCCACGGCGGCTGGCTGACGCTGCTCATCGCGATCATCCTGTTCACAGTCCTGCTGACGTGGCGGCGCGGCGCCGAACTCGTCACCGCCCGGCGGACCGAACGAGAAGGACCGCTCCGCGACTTCATCGACACCCTGCACGCCACGAACATCCCGTGGGTGCCGGGCACCGCGGTGTTCCCCCACCCGAACAAGGAGACGACGCCGCTGGCGCTGCGCGCGAACGTGGCGCACAACCACGTTCGGCACGAGCAAATTGTGATCATTACCGGTCGCACCGCCAACGTCCCGCACATTCCCTGGGAGCAGCGCCTGACCATCGACGATCTCGGCGACCCGAATGACGGCATCATCCACATCGCCGCCGTCTTCGGTTTTCAGGACCCCACCGACTTCCCCGAGGTCCTGCGCCGCGCCGCCACCCACCCCCTCGCCGAAGGGATCGCCCTCGACCAGGTCTCCTACTTCGTCTCGAGGATCACGCTGCGCTGCACCCGTCAACCCGGTATGGCCACCTGGCGTAAACGCCTGTTCATCGCCCTCGCCCACAACGCCGCCAGTCAAACCGAGTTCCTTCACCTGCCCGAGGAACGCACCATCGTCCTCAGCGCTGAAGTCCCCGTCTGAGCCCGCCCCGATCAGCCGGGGACTGTAAAACGAACGGTGTAACTCCTGATCAAGGAGCAGCACCTGATGACGGATGTCGTGATCACCGAGGTCGATGCTGACCAGGTGGCGAAGCGTGGGCCGCGCTGCTCGAACGGGTCGGCCGAGGTGTGCAGCCCACGGCGGCGGGCCGACTGCTCACCAGGCACGCGGCCATCATCAGCCAGCACGTCGCCGAGGCCGAGACCGCATTGGCCGACCTGGGCGCGGGGCGTACGGGCCGGCTGACGATCCGCTACTTCGTCTCGGTCGGCCCGACCCTGCTGGCACCCGCCCTCGCCCGACTCCGGCGCGAGCACCCCGGCGTGACGATGGACCCCAAGGTGACCGATCCTGATGATCCACTGCCTGGACGGGGAGCAGGGCAACGCTGACCTGGCCATCGTGGTCCGCCGGCCGAGCGACGAAAGCCACCAGGGCATCCGCGTGGTGCACTGCTCGATGACGGACCATCGTCCCAATCGCGCGGCGGAAGGCGCGCGATGGAGTCCTAGTCACGGAGAGCGGCCATTACCGCGAGGGCGAAGCCTTCCAAGTTGTCGATCATGAGGTTGTGGCCGCAGTTGGGAATCGCCATCACCTCGACACCCGAGGCCGCGAGCCGGTCTGCGTCGAAGCGCGGCCCGTCAGCTGCCGGGTACAGGAGCGTGCGCGGGATGGTCAGCTTGTCCAGGTGCTCGCGCACCATGGGCATGGTGCCGCGCAGCAGGTTCATGGCACTGCGGTAGAGGGCCTGGGGCCCGGCCAGCCGCATCGTGGCCGCCCACTCCGGCCCGACGAACTCCAGCGTCTCGTCCCAGCCGTGGTCGAGGAACTCCTCCTCGGTGTGATAGACGCCGATGCCGGAACTGCCCGGTCGCTTCGTGGTCGGCAGCGGGTGCACCGGATCGAGGGCGGGGTCGACGAGCACAAGCCGGCGTACCAGCTGGGGGTGGCGTGCGGCGAGGATGACCGCGACCGCGCCGCCCATGCTGTGCGCCACCACGTCGGCGTCGCTCACTGCGGCTTGCTCCAGCGCACGGGCCAAGACGTCCGCGTGCATTTCCAAGGTGTACGCCGCATCGGCCGGCCGGTCGCTGATGCCGAAGCCCAGCATGTCGATGAGGAGCGAGCGGTGGCCGGAAAGGGCTGGATGCGCGACCGCCTCGGCGTAGTACGGCGCCGAGCTGGCTCCCAGGCCGTGGATGTAGACGCGGGTGGGCTGGGCGCCGGGGATCTCCACCCAGCGAATGCGGGAGCCGTCAGGAGCGACTTGAGCGCTATGCATAACGCAGAAGATATCTCGCATCCGAGGTATCCTGGCAACGGGGTATGATCTAGATCATGCTGGAACTGGCGATCCTCGGTTTCCTCTACGACGAGCGGCTCCACGGGTACGACCTCCGCAAACGCATCGCCGCCCTGACCGGACACGTGCGCCCCATCGCCGACGGCACGCTCTACCCCCTGCTCAAGCGCATCGAAGCCGCCGGCCTGCTCACCCGGGAACTCCAACCCGGCCAGGTTGCCGCACCCCGGCACATGCTGTCGCTGACCTCCGCAGGCAGAAAAGCGCTGCTCGACCGGCTCCGTGAACCCGACGAGCTGTTCATCACCGACGAAAACAGGTGGTTTACCCTGCTGGCCTTCCTGCGCCACCTCGATGACCCGGCGGCACAGGCCGCCGTGTTGCAGCGTCGGCTTGACTTCCTCACGCAGCCAGCCAGCTTCTTCTGGGACGGCGAACGGCCACTGCGCGCTGCCGACTTCGACGACCCCTTCCGACAAGGGCTGTTCACGATCGCCACCGCAACGACGCGTAGCGAGCTGAAGTGGCTACGCGAGACAATGGCGACGCTGAACCAGGTCTCATGACGCTCACGCAACAGTAGAATCGGCGCAAGGCACAGACCGGCCGCTGACAGCCGTGACCGGCGGATTCTCACCGGCGCAATGGTGAAAACTGGCCCATGAGCTGCTGGAATCCGGTTCGGATTCCGCCAAAGCATGGGTATGTGCCGGTAGGAAGCCAGTGCTTCCACGCTGGTGAGCTTTTCGGCTGCCCTGAAGGAGCCGGCTCCCTTCTGCGGTCGACAGGCCAAACGCTGTCCGGCTGGCCGTGACGCAATCCGGCTGCGGTGGCCTGCGGGGTCGCCGCAGCCGGGTGGCGGTTGCGGTTGACTCCGCACGACACCTCCGCCCAAGGTCGTCTGATGCTCAAGGGACGCCTCGTAACTCCGTAAGGCGTGGCCCGTGACCGCGCTGGTGCTCACCGGGTGGGGGCGATGGTTTGCAGGTGGGCAACGGCGGAAGCGGTGCCAGTCAATGTGCTGGCCGCGCGGCGGTAAGTCACACAGGACTTTCCAGCACTTGATCCTGGCCAAGGCGTGTTCGACCTGCGCTCGGACCCCGGTGCGGGGCCTTCCCGCGGAGTGCGGGACGCCGTCGGCAGCTCGAGGGCGCACTGCCGGCCCGGTGGCCGTAGCGCATTTAGCAGCAACAATGGCCTTCGCCTGCGAAAAGACGTGTCCTGGTCCGGGCCCTCCAGCAGCTACCGGCCGGCAGGCTTCTGCTGGGCGGCGGGCCCCGCCATAGCCAGGGCCCGCCACTAACACCTCCGCTGGAGGAACGACACCCCCCGGTCGTGGCCATGCAGTAGCGACCAGCGGGAGGCAGCGTCCCAGCGCAAGATCAAAACACGTATGGCCAGGTCAGATCTTCGCCGGGAGCTGGGAACTTCTGGTCCGGTCGCTGCCCCGCGTGGCCGGAGACGGTGGACACCTTCCGCTGGGCGGTGTCCACCGAGCCGAAGTGGTCGGCGCGGGTGGTGACTCCCTGGATCTTCGGCAAAATCTGCCGGGCCACCTGCCGCCACCGCGGCGCGATCGGCATCACCACGGCGGTGCCCGGCCGGTACACCGCCCCGAAGTAGGTGACCGTCAGCGCCATGGAGCGGGTCTTCCCGGAGCCGAAGCAGCTGGGCACTTCGTGCCTCGGCTGCTGCATGCTGCCCTCCCGCGACAGGTGTCGTAGGCGCGCACGCTGCGCAGAGGTCAGATCGGGATGACGGGGCCGCCTCCGGCGATGCCGCCATACAGGCCGGGCTGGCCGGTGAGGACGTGGCAGCCGAGGTCGATCGCGGCGAGGACCGCCGTGGCGGCGTCGACCCGGCCCACGGTGTCGATGGTGACGGCGAGGGCACGCCAGCTGTCCGGATCAGGGGACAGCACCTCGGCGGCGCGGTGGTTGACGAGGAGGGCGAGGCGGTCCTGGTCGACCACGACGCGGGCTGCCTCGGCGAGGCACAGCACGGGCAGGCCGAACACGCAATTCTCTTCGTCGGCGACCTCGGCGATTACCTCGCCCACGTCGATCGACTCGCGGCAGAAGGCGATGATCGCGGAGGCGTCGAGGACGACCCGGACGGTCGGCCCGGTCACGCGGCGCGGGCCGGCAGGCCCAGCTGCTCGCGGGCCGCCGCGTCGAGCTCCGGCGTCCACCGCGCGCGGGCGTCGTCCAGACGGCGGCGGGCTCGCGCCTTCCCCTCGTCGGTCACCTCGATGCCCGCCGCGGCGAGCATCGCCGCGGTGTCGGTGCCGGTATCCGGGCTCTGGCTGGCCATGTCCGCAGGATACCCCCGACCGGGCGCGCAGTCACCCGTGACGTGGAGCGGCCCCGACCCTGCTGGTCGGGGCCGGTGCGGCGCCGGGGAGCGGGAGCGACATGGCTGAGGTGTCGGCGGACCAGACCGAGCGGATCACCTCGCGGCAGTTCCATGAGGCCGACGGCGTCAGGGAGTGGCGGGTGCCTCTTTCTCGTGCTCCCGGTCGACGCATGCCGCGCCTCCGCCTGGTAGGGCAGAGGATCCGCCGACGGCGTCGACCGGGGTGGTGACGTCCTTGTTCTGACCGGAGCTGGCACCGGCCCTTGCGCCCGGGACGGTGCGAACCGGGCCGGCCGGGCGGTCGGATCGGCGGGGGCCGTGTCCGCCGCGGCGGCAGGGCCGAGGCTCGGTGGTGGCGGCGTCAGCGGAGACGATGCTGTCGCCGGAGGAATGGGATGCGGCCCGCCATCCCAGTCTCTCCACCTGAATAAACAATGCTTCGTACGGTCCTGTGGCGTCCTGTCGGCTATCCACCACCGCGAGCACCGGCGGGCTGACTGCGACCTGCCGGGAGCTGTGCGACCCGATTCCGACATCCGGGTCGACGGGCACCGCGCGCCGACAATCGCGTCGAACAATTGTGTATTTGACGGATATCGATCACCCGCGGGCGAAAGTCTGCCAACACACTGTACGGAAATGTTCATCGGCAGCACCGGGAATGTGTGAAGTTCCACAGCCCCCGTAGTCCCGATTGGCTCGGCGTCCATCCTGTCGGTAGGTTTCCGGAGCGGCCCTCATAGCCACATCAGTGTGACCGACATTGATCTCGACATACGACACGCGAAGATGACCACCGATGGCGCGATCTGCCGAAGGTTTTCGTCGGAGAGGAGATCGTGTCTGCGCTCGCTGTGAAGTCACTCTATAAAATATTCGGCAGTCGGCAGGACGAGGCGGTAACACGCCTCGCTGACGGCGCGCCGCGGGCGGAGGCCCTCGCCGGCCTCAACGCCACGGCCGCCGTGATCGACGCGGACTTCGAGGTCCACCCCGGCGAGATCTTCGTGGTGATGGGCCTGTCCGGTTCGGGCAAGTCCACCCTCATTCGGATGCTCAACGGCCTCCTGCGCCCGACCAGGGGCAGTGTGACGGTCGACGGCGTCGAACTGACCACACTCAAGCCCGCCGCGCTGCGCCGGTTGAGGCGCGAGAAGGTCAGCATGGTCTTCCAGCACTTTGCGCTCATGCCGCACCGGACCGTGCTGGAGAACGCCGGCTACGCGCTGGAGGTCGCCGGCCTACCCAAGGCGGAACGGCGCGAACGCGCCCTCGACGCGCTGCGCATGGTGGGCCTGGAGGAGTGGGCGGACAAGCTGCCGCACGACCTCTCCGGGGGCATGCGCCAGCGGGTCGGGCTCGCCCGGGCGCTGGCCGCGGGCACCGACATCCTGCTGATGGACGAGGCGTTCTCCGCACTGGACCCGCTGATCCGGCGGGAGATCCAGGACCAGCTCCTGGAGCTGCAGGCCGAGCTCGGCAAGACGATCGTCTTCATCACCCACGACCTCAACGAGGCCATGCGGCTGGGCCACCGGATCGCCGTGATGCGGGACGGCCGGATCGTCCAGATCGGCACCGCCGAGGAGATCCTCACCGACCCGGCGAACGACTACGTCGCGCAGTTCGTCGCCGACGTCGACCGCACCCGGATCCTCACCGCCTCGTCGGTGATGGAGAAGCCGCACACCGTGCTGGACGTCAACGTCGGCCCCCGGGTCGCCGCCCGCGCGCTGCGGGAGACCCTGACCTCGGTGCTCTACGTGACCGGCCCGGCGAAGCGTTTCCTGGGCACGGTCACCGAGGACGAGATCCTGCGCGCGCTGCGCGAGGGCCGGCAGAGCCTCGACGGGTACGTCTCCACCGAGCGGGTCCGCACCGTCTCGGAGGACACCGCCGTGGCCGACCTCTTCGCCGACTGCGCGGAGAGCGTGCACCCGATGGCCGTGCTGGACGACCGGGGCCGGCTGGTCGGGGTCATCCCCCGGATCACCCTGCTCAGCTCGCTGGCCAGCGCGGTGCCCGACGACCCGTCCGCCGCCGGGGACGCGGCGCCGGCCGTCGCGACGCCGACCGACGCGCCGGTCGCGGCGACACCGGACGCCGTGGTGGTGGACGACCGCGCCGGGACGGTCGACGTCCCGCTCCACGCGAAGGGAGAGCCGGCATGAGCCGCACCGCGTCGCCGCTCGACGTCACGCTGCCCCGGGTGCCGTTGGGCGCCTGGACCGAGGCAGCCGTCGACTGGGCCACCGACACCCTCGGGCCGTTCTTCGACGGGGTCGCCGCGCTGGTCGACACCCTCGTCCGGCCGTTGACCGAGCTGCTGACCGGCGTACCGGCCCTGGCGATCGTGCTGATCGTGGCGGGGCTCGGCTGGTGGCTGCGCGGCTGGAAGTTCGGCCTGGGCACGCTGGTTGGGCTCGGCCTGGTGGCCGGGATGCCGTACTGGGAGGAGACCATGAGCACGCTGGCCCAGGTGCTGGTGGCCAGCACGCTCTCCCTGGTGCTGGCGATCCCGCTGGGCATCCTCGTCGCGGAGAACCGGCGGGCCTCCGCGGTGGCCCGGCCGGTGCTCGACCTGATGCAGACCATGCCGGCCTTCGTCTACCTGATCCCGGCCATCTTCTTCTTCGGCATCGGCACCGTGCCGGGCGTGCTGGCCACCCTGGTGTTCAGCATGCCGCCCGGGGTACGCCTGACCGAACTGGGCCTGCGCCAGGTCGACCGGGAGATCGTCGAGGCGGCCGAATCGTTCGGCGCCCCACCGTGGATGGTGCTGCTCCGGACGAAGGTGCCGCTCGCCCTCCCGACGATCATGACCGGCGTCAACCAGGTCATCATGCTGGCCCTGTCCATGGTGGTCATCGCCGGCATGGTCGGCGCCGGCGGCCTCGGCGACGTGATCATGTTCGCGCTGGCCCAGGTCGAGGTGGGCAGCGGATTCGAGGGCGGCATCGCCGTCGTGGTGCTGGCCGTGGTGCTCGACCGGCTCACCGACTCCATCGGCGACCGATTCCCGTCCGCGCGGGCGCAACGCCTCGCGCGGGAAGCCTGACCGCCGCAATCCTCGCCGGCACCCCTGTCCCGCTCGATCGCGGGTACAGCCGGCTGCCCGACAACAGGAAGGACCTCCCTGTGTTCAAGTCCCTGACCCGCGTCGTCGCCCTGGCGGCGACCGCCGCCCTGGCGCTGGGCGCCACCGCCGCCTGCGGCGAATCCGCCGACAAAGCGTCCGGCGGCAAGGGCAAGAAGATCACCATCGGCTACATGGCGTGGGACGAGGCCATCGCCGCCTCCCACCTCTGGCAGCAGATCCTGGAGAAGGACGGCTACCAGGTCCAGCTGAAGAACCTGGAGGCGGGCCTGGTCTACGGCGGTCTCGCCAGCGGCGACATCGACCTGTTCCTGGACAGCTGGCTGCCCCAGACCCACGCCTCCTACCTCGAGAAGTACGGCGATAAGCTGGAGAAGCTCGGCGTCTGGTACGACGACGCCAGCCTCAGCATCGCCGTGCCGAAGTACGTCGATGGTGTCGACTCGCTGGAGGACCTGGCCGCCAAGGCGGGCGACTTCAATGGTGAGCTCGTCGGCATCGAGCCGGGCGCCGGCCTGACCAAGGCCACCCAGGAGAAGGTCATCCCCGGCTACGGCCTGGACGGCAAGATGAAGCTCAAGACCTCGTCGACCCCGGCGATGCTGGCCGCGCTGGACGGCGCGATCGCCGACAAGAAGCCGATCGCGGTCACCCTCTGGCACCCGCACTGGGCCTACGCCAAGTACGAGCTGAAGGATCTGGCCGACCCGAAGGGCACCCTTGGCGCGGCCGAGCAGGTCAACACCCTGGCCCGCAAGGGGTTCGGGGAGGACTTCCCCGAGGTCGCCGCGAAGCTCAAGAGGTTCAAGATGGACGGCGAGCAGCTCGGCACCCTCGAGGACCTGATGTTCAACGTCCACAAGGGCGACGAGGAGAAGGCCGTCGAGGAGTGGCTGAAGGCGAACCCGGACTACCTGGGGAAGCTCTCCTGAGTTGATCACCCTTCGGGGCAGCGCTCATCGCGGGCGGCGGGGCCGGACGGCCTCGCCGCCCGCGTCGTACCCGACGGGGTTCGTCCCGTGCCCGCGACCGACCGGACGATGCTCAGGCGATGGTCGTGCGCCAGGTCCGACCGTGCGCTCACGGACGCAGCCACCACCCGCGACGGCAGCGAGCAGGGCCATGGTGAGCACGCAGCCGGCGACCTGCCACTGTCTGCGTTCTCGGCTTGCCTGGCGTCACGCATCGACGTACCGTGGCCGGTTGCCGACGGCGGGCGTCGGCGCACGTACCCCAAAGGATCGAACATATGCCGCGTAAGCCCTTCAATCGCAGCATGGTGACGATCCTACTAGGCCTGCTCATCGCAGTGCCGGCCCCGGTCCTCGCAGTGGCGTCGCCGGCATTCGCCGGCGCCGATCGATGCTGCCAGGTGAGCATCGACAACATGCCCGGGAAGTTTCACGGCGGAGGCGACCCCGAGCCCTTCACCCTGCATGTGGTTAACCAAACACAGGAGACTCTCCGGTATCTCAACGTGTCGTTCGTCCTTCAGGCGAATGGTCTAGTCGGAGACCTGGTCCACCTCCAGCGTCAGCGCGTTCTCGGCGGACCACACAGCGTCGGAACGTTCACCCAGCACGGTGTGCAGAACGGTGCCGTAACGGCAAACGATCAGATCGACTTCGGGATGCTGGCGCTGCCGACCGGCGACGGAGTGAACATCCAGTATCAGCTGTCCTTCAACAAGAAGATGCCCAGCACCGGCCTTACGCTTTCAGTACAAGTGCAACCCAAGCGAAGCGACGGGGGCGTCAGCTCCGCCGGCCCGTATCAGTCCACGATCGTGGCAGCGGGACAGCCGACCCAGACTCAGCCAGATCCAACGCCGACTCCAACTCTGAGCGCCCCGGCTAGCGATACGCCGACAGCGGCCGATGCGACCGACGTCGGAGCAGCGCCAACGGACCAGTCATCGCTCATCGTCGGCAGCTCGTCAAGCGGCGGCGGTGGCTCGCTGATGTGGCTGGCGTACACCATTGGCGCTCTGCTCTTGCTCAGCGGAATCGGCGTGATCGGCGTGCTGCTGTGGCGGCGCGGACCTCGCGAAGTTGAGACCGATTGGGACGAGCCGCACCAGTACGGCCAGCCGACATACCCGTGGCCACGCGGCGCAAACAGACCTGAGTTGACCCGGCTAAGGGGCGGTAATCCGACGCACTGAAAAGGGGCGCTCTCCCGTCTGGGAGAGCGCCCCTTTCGCTTACTGACTACGGTGCTGGGAACCTGCGGTGGTGCGAGACCGGTCAGACCCCAAAAGGGGTGAAGGCGCGGGGGTCATGCTGACCCGTGCCGTCTGGTTTTCTTGTACCTGGCGGGCGGTCTGCAGGAAGTCGAGGATCGTCGAAAGTTGATCCTTGTCGTACTTGCCGAGGGCCTGTGCGCCGGCAGCGCCGACCGGAAAGTAGATGTCTTGTTCGATGGCGCGCGCGGCGTCCGTTGCGGTGACCAGGACGCGCCGCCGGTTCTCGGCGTCTCGGGTACGGCGGACCAGGCCGACGCGTTCCAGGCGGTCGATGACCGTGGTGGTCGCCGCTGGGCTGAGTTTGAGGGCGCTGGTGAGTTCCCCCGCCGACAGCGGACCGCCATGGGCGAGGACGAGATCCATCGCGCGCAGGTCTGTGCGGTTGAGTCCGAGCCGAGCGGCGGCAGCTTCGTCGAAGGCGTCGAAGCTCTGCTGGAGCAGGCGCAGCTGCAACGCAACGTCACGGACCAGTTCATCTTTCGACATTCGAAACCTTCAGCTATCGTAGTATCCGACAGTCGAAACGATAGCAGCTCGGGAGTACAAGATGACCACCGACGACCGTGAGATCCGGGATCTGTTCGGCCGGCTCATGCAGGCCTGGACCGACAACGACGCCGTTGCCTACGGGGCCTGCTTCACCGAGGACTCCGACTACGTCTCCTACGACGGCACCCGCGCCATCGGGCGCCTCGACATGCAGAACGCTCACGACCGGCTCTTCCGCGGCGTGCTTGCCGGTTCCGCTCTCGTCGGCGACGTCGAGTCGATCCGGCACGTCGCTACGGGTGTGGCGATCGTCCACGGCACCGCGTCGGTGCTGATGCCCTGGCGCTCGAAGCTGCCCAAACGACGCCTGTCCCGGCAGACACTGGTCGCCGTCCGCACCGATCGTGGCTGGCGGTTCACCGCACTGCACAACGGACGGGTGCGTCCAGTGCGGATTCCGGCCCCGGATTCGCTGCCGTCTCGCATGGCTCAGACCATGGGTCACGCTGCACGCCGCCTCGGGGCGGGCTGGGCTACTGACAGAACCTAACCGTCCTGGCCGAGGCTCGCCTCTACGGTGACGCCCTCATTTGCCGCGAGGCGCGGGCCATGACGACGGCAATGGCCTTGCGATCAGCGGCAACGTGCCCCCAGAGCAGGTGTCGCGTCCTGTCGGCGACCCTTCACCCTTCCCCGATTGTCAGACCGTCCCGCTCGTCGTCCCACGCCGCCGCACTGATACGCCACCCTTCCGCAGTCCGAACGAACTGCAGGGACTTCATCCCTCGACCAGTGAACGGCGCCCCGTCCTGCACGCCTGCCTTGGCATAGGTGCCAAACCAGTGGGCGATATCGCCGAACAGGTCGGTGCGCCCGGATAACTCCCACTCCCTGAAGTCGACCAGCGTGCCGCCAGAAAGCAGAGCCTCACGAGGAGTGATAAATCCCTCCACTCCGTACACCACGGGCTCCGTACCGCAGGTCCTGATGATCACCGCTTGGGGCAGAAACATCGACCTAAGCGTGTCGAGTCGGGTGGAACTGTCAGGACCGGAGGTGAATGCAGCGAAGAACGCCCGCACGATGCCCTCGATCTCTGCATGGTCCAAAGCGGTGCTCGGGCTTGCAGGCACATCGTCGATCA